>JBKCCA010000294.1:0-7728 GCA_046305595.1 bacterium | reverse complement strand
ATATTTTTTGTATATTTGCAGTCCCAATTCATTTCGCCATGAAGGCGATAATTTGTTGATTAGGAGTAAGTTCAGTATGGCAAAAACAAAGATTCTCTTCATCACCCATGAAATGTCTCCATTTTTGGAGCTTAGCAAAATAGCAAAAATTACTAGGCAATTACCACAAGCGATGCAAGAAAAAGGATTCGAAATAAGAATTCTTATGCCTCGTTTCGGAAGCATTAATGAGAGAAGAAACAGATTACATGAAGTAATCAGATTATCAGGTATGAACATTGTTATCAATGACAATGACAATCCATTAATTATTAAAGTTGCATCGTTACCATCTGCAAGAATGCAGGTCTATTTCTTAGATAACGAAGAATATTTTCAGAGAAAGACAATATTCAGAGATGCTAAGGAAAACTTTCATGCCGATAATGATGAGCGTATGATATTCTTCTGTAAAGGAGCAATAGAGACGGTTAAGAAATTAGGTTGGATGCCAGATGTGGTTCATTGTTTCGGATGGATGACTAGTTTAGTGCCTATGTATTTAAAGACTTCTTATAAAGAAGATCCGATGTTCAAAAACACTAGAGTTGTTTATTCTGTTTACGAAAACTGTTTTACTGAATCGTTAGATAAAAATTTAAAGACTAAGTCTTTAATGCCAGAGATGGATGCATCACAGACTAGTTTATTGAAGGATAGTACATGTTCAGCATTACATATCAACGCGATAAATTATTCAGATGCTGTAGTGAAGGCAGACGAAAACATTGATAATGCCGTTATTAAATTCTTGTCAAAGCAAAGTGACAAAACTATCATCGAAAATTATAACCATGATGAAATAGATTTTGATACATTTGTTACGTTTTACGAAGAGGTAAGCGAAGAATTAGTGACTGTATAATATCAATTAATAGATGAGATTAAATATTCGTAAAGACTTATTAATTCTGTTAATAAGTCTTTTTATTTTACAAGCGTGTAAGAAAGAGGGTGAAATCGGACTAGAGCAACAAATCGATGAAGAAGGTTTGTTTGGCACATTAGTAGATACAAGTACCATCCGTACATTTTCAGTTAAAGATGACACTCTGATTTCTAGTCGTTATATCAGAAATCAATTAGGTGAATTCAAAGATCCCTTATTTGGTAATACCAAGGCTAGTATTGCTTTTCAAGCAGTATTATCACAAAACAATGTAAACTTTGGTACTAATCTAGTATTAGATTCTGTTGTTTTGGTATTAGGTTACATTGGAGACAAAAGCCAAAGATTTTATGGTGATACAAATTCAAGAATGACTATTAATGTATACCAATTAGATGAAAGCATTACAGAAGATTCAAATTACTACTCAAATAGAGTCTTTAGAACAAAACCTACTGCAATTGGCACTACAACTTATCAGCCTAGTCCGAACGACTCTCTAACCGTTCAAAACATTCGTGATGGTAGACCAGATACAGTTGGTAAAGTTCCACCACAAATGAGAGTGAGGTTGAGTGATACATTCGGACAAGAGCTATTGTCGAAGTCTGGCACATTAGATCTTTCAGAAAATAGTGTTTTTTTAAATACTTATAAAGGCTTTTATATTACAGCTTCTACAACAAGCGGTGATGGAGGTGTGATGTCTTTTGATTTAACAAATACCAATCGTTCATACATCGTTTTGCATTATAAAAACAGTACAGATACTACTAACTTCGTATTTAATATTAATAGTGTTGCTGCTAATATTAATCGTTATGAACATGATTACACTGGCACCGAAGTAGCAAGCCAATTAGCTGATTCTACACTAGGTCAGACAAAAACATTTATTCAATCATTAGCTGGCTTAAGAGCTAAAGTTCTTATACCAAATATTAAGAGTTTAACAGACTCTGGACTAATTGCAGTTAACAAAGCTGAATTAATTGTTAAACCATTTTCGGGTACTGAAAGCCCATATGCACCTATTATTAATTTAGCACTTAAAGCTAGAAGACCAGATAATTCTGAATTTGTTGTACAAACAGCAGCATATAATTCTACAACTAAAGAATATAAGTTGGTAGTCACTAATTTTATTCAACAATATCTTAGTGGCAAATTAGAGATTAAAGAATTATATTTAGAAGATAATAGCAAGCAAATTCGTGCAAATAGATTAGTTCTATCTGGGCAAAATTCTGCTGACCCTATTAAACTAAGAATATTTTATACTAAACTTTATTAGAGTATATTTACGTTAAACTAAATCAAAATTATCTATGTGTGGCATTGTTGGATATATAGGTTTCAGAGAAGCCTATCCTATTATTATTAAAGGATTACAAAGATTAGAGTACAGAGGATATGATAGTGCAGGTGTTGCCTTGTTAGATGGTGACATGAAAATTTATAAAAAAGAAGGAAAGGTTAGTGACTTAGTAGCATTTGTAGAAAACCAATCTACTGTTGGCTCTGTAGGTATGGGTCATACACGTTGGGCTACGCACGGTGCACCTAGTGATAGAAACTCACACCCTCATACTTCGAACGATGGTAGAATGAGTATCATACATAATGGTATCATTGAAAACTATGCGAGTATTAAAGAAGAGATGATCAAACGTGGTCATGTTTTCACGAGTGATACAGATACAGAAGTATTAATACATCTAATAGAAGACATTCAAAAAAATACTGGTAATACATTAGACGAAGTAGTACGTATAGCATTACACGAAGTGGTAGGTGCATACGCAATTGTTGTTATGTCTAATGACAATCCTGATGAAATAATTGCTGCCCGTAAAGGTAGCCCAATGGTTATTGGTGTTGGTGAAGGTGAATACTTCATCGCATCAGATGCTTCACCAATTATTGAATATACTAAAAACGTTATTTTCTTAAACGATAGCGAAATGGCTATTGTGAAGAAAGATAGTTTAGTAATTAAAACTATTGATAACGTAGTTCAAAATCCATACATACAAGAATTGGCAATTCAATTAGAGATGATTGAAAAGGGTGGCTATGATCATTTCATGATGAAAGAGATCTATGAGCAACCTCGCTCAATTCATGACAGTATGAGAGGTAGAATAAATGCGAAAGAAGGCTTTATAAATTTATCAGGACTTAACGAGTACGAAGAGAAGTTTAAACAAGCAGATAGAATTTTAATTGTTGCTTGTGGTACATCATGGCATGCTGGTTTAGTTGCAGAATATTTAATTGAAGATTTTGCAAGAATACCTGTTGAAGTTGAATATGCTTCTGAATTCAGATATAGAAATCCAGTTATCACAGAAAAAGATATTGTAATTGCAATTTCTCAATCAGGTGAGACTGCAGATACTTTAGCTGCTATTGAATTAGCAAAATCTAAAGGAGCAACAATATTCGGTATTTGTAACGTGGTAGGTTCATCAATTCCTCGTGCATCAAATGCAGGAGCTTACACTCATGCTGGTCCGGAGATCGGCGTTGCATCTACCAAAGCATTTACAGCTCAAGTAACGGTTTTAACTTTACTAGCACTATCTATTGCACAGAAAAAAGGTACAATTAAGAAAACTAGATTAATTGAAGTTTTAACTGCATTAGAAGATATTCCAAATAAAGTAGAAAAAGCATTAGCAAGTAACGAAGAAATCAGAGGAATCTCGGCGCGTTTTAAAGATGCGCATAACTTCTTGTATTTAGGTAGAGGATATAATTTCCCTGTAGCCTTAGAAGGTGCATTAAAACTAAAAGAAATTTCTTACATCCACGCAGAAGGTTATCCTGCCGCTGAAATGAAACATGGTCCGATCGCTCTAATCGACGATCATATGCCTGTAGTAGTCATTGCAACTAAAGGTACCATACTTGAAAAAACAATTTCAAACATTCAAGAAGTAAAAGCTAGAAAAGGTGTAATTATTGCAATCGTTACAGAAGGTGATCAAGAAGTAAGAAAGATGGCTGATTATGTAATTGAAATACCAGATACAGAAGAAGCATTAGTTCCATTATTAGCAACTATACCATTACAATTATTATCATATCATATCGCAATTATGAGAGGCTGTAATGTAGATCAGCCAAGGAATTTAGCGAAGTCGGTAACTGTTGAATAGTTGTACTGTGTACTAAGTACATTGTACAAAGTATTAAGTATTAAGTATTAAGACTTGAGCTAATTAAGAGTTTTAATTTAACAAAAAGAGGTGCTTTCTATAAAGATAGCACCTCTCTTTTTTACGATTTTCGTATTTTAGTTTTTCTTTTTCTAGTAACTAGTAACCAGTTACTAGTTACTAGAATTTCATTCTCTCCGCTACTGCATTCCAATTTACAACATTGAAAAACGCACCCATATAATCAGGTCTACGGTTTTGATATTTTAAATAGTAAGCATGTTCCCAAACATCCATTCCTAAAATAGGTGTTCCTTTTACCTCTGCAATATCCATCAAAGGATTGTCTTGGTTTGGTGTAGATGTTACTGCTAACTTACCATCAGCACCAACAATTAACCATGCCCAACCAGAACCAAATCTTGTAGCACCTGCGTTGATGAATTTAGTTTTGAATTCTTCGAATGAACCGAAAGCAGAATTAATTGCAGCTGCTAATTCACCTGTTGGAACACCACCACCATTCGGACTCATTACTGACCAGAATAATGTGTGATTATAATGACCACCACCATTGTTGCGAACTGCCATAGGGTGCTTAGAAATATTTTTGCAAATATCTTCGATACTCATATTTTCTAATTCGGCACCTGCAATTGCATTGTTTAAATTGGTAACATAGGCAGCATGATGTTTACCATGATGAATTTCCATTGTCATTTTGTCGATATGCGGTTCTAATGCATCAACTGCATAAGGGAGCGCTGGTAGTGTAAATGCCATATTTTTTATTTTTAATTGTTTGAATATTATTTGAGAAACAAATATATCAATTAATGGTTTCATTCCTCTCTTTTTGATTTAAAGAAATCTTGTATCAATGCTCTGCATTCATCTTCTAAAATTCCTTTTGTTATTTCTGTCTTCGGATGGAGCAATCTTTCACCAATTGATGAATAGCCTCGCTTACTGTCTGATGTTCCAATTACAATTTTTGAAATTTGTGTCCAGTATGCCGCCCCCGCACACATTATACAAGGTTCAACCGTCACATACAATGTTGCTTCTTGTAAATATTTAGCCGATAAATAATTACTTGCCGATGTGAATGCCTGCATTTCAGCATGCGCAGTTACATCATTTAATCGTTCTGTTAAGTTATGAGCTCTAGCAATAATTTTATTTTTCATAACTATCACTGCGCCAATAGGAATTTCATCTGCCTCTAAAGCTTTGTGAGCCTCTTTAATGGCCTCGTTCATGAAATATTCGTCAGAATAAATGGTATAGCTCATAGTAAATGATGTAACTTTGGTAAAAATATAAATAATGCATAAAGTATTTCTATTAAAAGGAAAAGAAAAGCCAGTTCTTCAAAGACATAATTGGGTTTTTTCTGGCGCTATCGCAAGTGCTGAGGAAGGAATTCAAAAAGGAGAGATCATAGAACTTTGCGATGCTCAAAATAATTTTTTAGCATACGGTTATTGTAACCAAGATTCAAAAATAAACGTAAGACTTTTAGAGTGGAACAAGAATAATATTGTTGACGATCAATGGTGGTATAAAAAAATTAAGACCGCGATTGAATTAAGAAAAGATTTAATAAATGCGGATGATACCGATAGTATGAGATTGGTGTTTTCTGAGGGTGATTCACTACCCGGACTAATCGTAGATCTATTCAAAGATTATTTATCAGTACAGTTTTTGACTGCAGGAATGGATGTGCGTAAAGAATTAATTTGTGGTATACTCGAAAAGCTCATACATCCGAAGGGTATATATGAAAGAAGCGATGCAGCAGCGAGGAGCTTAGAAGGTCTTTCAAAAAACACCGGATTATTGAGAGGAGAATTGCCTCCAGATGATTTAGTGATTAGAGAAAACGGGTTGTTGTTTTATACGAATATAGTAGACGGACAAAAATCGGGATATTTTTTAGATCAGCGAGAGAACAGGAAAAAGGTAGCTAAGTATTGTAAAAACAAAAATGTACTCGATACATTTTCTTACACAGGTGGTTTTAGTATAAATGCAAAAAAAGCTGGGGCTAAAGATGTCACAAGTATAGATTCATCGTCTTTAGCATCTGAGTATTTAAAGAAAAATTATGAGCTAAATGATATAGATTTTGACAATAAGCAAGTAATTACTGCCGATGTATTTCAATTTTTAAGAGATGCTAAAAAAACTTCGAGTAATTGGGATGTAATTATATTAGACCCACCAAAATTGGCTCCCAATAGACAAAGCATACCCAAAGCAGAGCGAGCATATAAAGATTTGAATATGCAAGCTATTTCACTTTTAGATGCTGGACAATTATTAGTAAGTTTCTCATGCTCAGGGGCAATAAGTTTAGACCATTTTAAACAAATTATTGCTTGGGCAGCAAAAGATACTGGGAAAGAGATACAATTTATAGAAGATTTAAGCCAACCATTTGACCACCCCGTAAGGGCAGCTTTCCCTGAATCATTGTATTTAAAGGGGGTAATTGCACGAATTCTGGGCTAGATATTTGACAAAATAGAGATTTTTTGTATATTTGCGTCGGAAAATGCTGATAACGAGGGGACAAATAGTCCCCTCGTTTATTTTATAATCATTATGAAACTGGAAGAACAGATAAACAAATACATAGCAGAAGCAATAGAGGGGAGTGATTTATTTGTAGTTGATTTAAAAGTATTACCAAAAAACAGAATAGTGATTTTGTTAGATGGTGACAAAGGAGTAGGTATAGATGAATGTGCAAAAGTAAGCAGACATGTTTCGCACAAGATGGAAGAAGATAATATTATAGAAGGTGCTCACACCTTAGAAGTATCATCTCCAGGTGTTGATCATCCGCTTAAATTTTCTAGACAATACCCACAACACATTGGAAGAAATTTACATGTGTTATTAAAAGATGGTAAAGAATTTGAGGGTAAGCTATTGAGTATTGAGGGAGAGAAAATTGCAGTGGAGGCGAAAATAAAAGTAAAAGGCAAGAAGCCATTTTTAGAAGAGAAGACTTTCGAATTAGAAGAAATAAAAGAAGCAAAAATTAAGATAGTATTTTAAAAGATAAATATCATTAACAATGGATAATATCAATTTAATAGACTCATTTCAGGAGTTTAAAGAGTTTAAAAACATCGACAGACCAACGATGATGAGTGTGCTTGAAGATGTTTTCAGAAGTATGTTGCGTAAGAAGTATGGTACAGATGAGAACTGCGACATCATTGTAAACACAGATAATGGTGACTTAGAGATTTGGAGAACTAGAAGAGTAATGGAAGATGGTTTTTCAGAAGATGATGCATTAGAAGTAGAGATTACTGAGGCAAAAACTATAGATCCAGATTTAGAAGTTGGTGACGATGCAATTGAGCAAGTAACATTAGAGAGTTTTGGTAGAAGAGCAATATTAGCAGCTCGTCAAACATTAGTTTCTAAGATTATTGAATTAGAGAAAGACGAAGTATTTAAGAAATACAAAGATAGAATTGGTGAGATTGTAACTGGTGAAGTATATCAGGTTTGGAAGAAAGAGATGTTGGTGATGGACGATGATGGTAATGAATTAATTTTACCAAAGACTGAGCAGATTCCAGCAGATTTCTTCAAGAAAGGTGATTCAGT
>JBKCCA010000293.1:0-1562 GCA_046305595.1 bacterium | reverse complement strand
TAACCCAAAACATTACAGAATCTGAAATCACAGAATTCACTTCTGGCTTTGCAAAATCAAGTGTCGGTAAAAATGTATCAAACCAAGTAGTAAGCCTATATTCATCCCATCTCTCAGTATTTAATGTACCGTCAGGCAGATATAATGTTGTAACCCAATCAGGGTGCTGTTTGTATAATGGATGATCGGTATGTATATGATGAGCAACGAAATCAAGTACTATATTTAAATCTTTATTATGTGCTTCAGAAATCATTTTCTTGAAGCCTTCATTAGAACCAAATCTCTTATCAACTAATGAATAAGAAGTTGGCCAATATCCATGGTATGCTGAAAATTTCGTAGTAATACTTTTATTCCAATAACCCCATGCCCCACTTGGGTTTTGTGCTATAGGTGATAACCATAATGTATTAAATCCTAATTCACTAAAATAACTTGATTTAATTTTTTGCTCTAATCCTGCAATATCTCCACCTAAAAAGTTTGCCTTTTCATTGACGCCCTCTAAATATGCAACATCATTATTCTTATCTCCATTCGCAAAACGATCTACCATCATGAAATACATAATTTGAGAATGTAAATCTGTTCTATCAATTAATGAACTAGTATTAATTACTCTACCATATTCTAATGGTATTAATAAATCATTACTTAGCTTACCCATGCCGTAAGCATATACTCTAATATGTGATCGTTTTACTTTTAGTGCTTCAGATGGTATATTGAATTGAATTTTATTTACTCTTTTATTTGAAACCTGAATTAATTTATGATTCCAATACACATTATAACCATCAATATTTTCTGATTCAACAATCACTTTGTTGCCTTCAAAATTATTGGTACGTAACGATATATTCTTATCTGATTTCTTACCAACTTCTAAAACGGCATTAGTTCCACCTATTCCATTTGAAACTATTGTACTATTTATTGGATCTAACTCTACTCCATCCCCTATTAATTTATATTCATGTCTGCCCGAATTGATTTTCTTCAAATTAATCGTCCATATTTTTGATGGCAATGCACCAAATGCCTCTATATCATTCGACATAACTGTCCAGTTACTAAAACTACCTTTTATAGATAAATTCGTAACTGCTTTAGCTAATTGAATATTCAGCTGTATATTTTCTTTATCTGAAGCTATTAATGGTATATCGTAATTATCATCTTGTGTATAAAAACGAATATTCGAAACTTTTACTGGCAGGGTACCTATTAATAAAATCTCATGGGTAGAAATTCTTTTAATTGTTAATGCTGTATTTGTTGAAAATGAATCAATTTCATCGCCATAAGGAAAATAGTCTGACAAAAATATTTGTGTAGTGTCGACATTTAATTTAATCGGACTCGCTAATACTCCCCATGCTTTTTGTGCATTGGAGTTTAATGATATAGATAAAATAGAAATGATTAAAAACAACTTATTAATTCGCATATGTTTTATTTTAATTTTACTTTAACTGAATCATTAGTTTTATTAATATTCATTGACTCGTCATAAATATCAAAATCGAAACTATCTCCTTCAATTAATTTTATTTCAA
>JBKCCA010000292.1:0-1356 GCA_046305595.1 bacterium | reverse complement strand
TACGTAATACGCTGTACTATTAATAGTAACTCTTCTTCGCTGCTGCTAGTGTATTCTTCAACAACGACACTATCGTCATTAATCCTACGCCGCCTGGTACTGGTGTAATCCACGATGCTTTCTTCGATACATTATCGAAGTCTACGTCACCGTATAATTTATATCCAGATTTTGTTTTGTCTGATAATTCTCTGTTCATGCCCACATCTATTACCACTGCACCTTCTTTCACCATTTCGGCTGTTAAGAAATTCTTTTTTCCAATCGCCACAATTAAAATATCAGCTTGTAGTGTGAACGATTCTATGTTTGGTGTTCTACTGTGACACAATGTTACCGTTGCATTACCTGGCTCTGCATTCAATGCCATCAATATACTCATCGGTGATCCAACTATATTTGAACGACCAATTACTACACAATGCTTACCTGATGTTTCTATTTTATAACGCTCCAATAACATCATTATGCCATTAGGTGTTGCAGAAATATAACATGGTAAATTTTTATTCATTCGTCCGATGTTTATCGGATGAAATCCGTCAACATCTTTTTTATAATCTATCGTTTCAACAACCTTCGTTACTGAAATATGATCGGGTAATGGTAACTGCACAATTAATCCGTCGATACTATCGTCGTTATTAATCTCTATAATTTTATTTAATAAAAACTCTTCTGTGATGTTTGCATCAAATCTTAATACACTTGAATTAAATCCGACTTCTGCACAATTCTTCGCTTTCGAATTTACATATGTTTCACTCGCACCATCTTCTCCTACAAGTATTGCTACAAGGTGAGGTGCGCGATTACCTGATGCAATCATTTCAGCAACTTCCGCAGCAATTTCTTTTTTAATCTCAGCTGCAATTTTTTTACCGTCGAGGAGTTGGTAGGCCATTTTGTTGTATTAAGTATTATATATAAAGTATTAAGTATTAAGTATTAAGTATTACGTATAGCGTATTACGTATAGCGTATTACGAAGAGTGACTCGCAATACGCTGTACGCAATACGCAATACGACTTAGTCAAGCTTCAAAACCGCCATAAACGCCGATTGCGGTATCTCTACCGAACCAACTTGACGCATTCTCTTCTTACCTTCTTTTTGTTTTTCTAATAATTTACGCTTACGTGAGATGTCACCACCGTAACACTTTGCCGTTACGTCTTTACGTAATGCCTTCACCGTTTCTCTTGCAATAATCTTCGCACCAATTGATGCTTGAATTACAATTTCAAACTGTTGACGTGGCAATAATTCTTTTAACTTCTCACAAATCTTTTTACCAAAACTAAATGAATTGCTTCTATGTATTAACGATGACAAAGCATCTACTGGTTCTGCAT
>JBKCCA010000291.1:0-5000 GCA_046305595.1 bacterium | reverse complement strand
CTTTAAGAGCTGACGGATCTTCAAGATTCGGAGAGACCGTACGAGTTGGTATTTTCCCTGGTATATCAGTTGGTTGGTTGTTAACTGAAGAAAGTTTTATGCAAGCATTCCCTTCAGTAAGTTTATTGAAGTTAAAAGCTAGTTATGGTAAGAGTGGTAATGCAAACATTTCTGAAACTGCAAGATTTGCTCAGTATGGTGTAAGTCCGAATGGTTACAACGGACAAACCATCAGATATCCATTACAAATCGGAAATCCGGATTTGAAATGGGAAACATCTTTAACATCTAATTTTGGTGTTGATTTAGGTTTATTCAGAGATCGTATTACTATTACAGCTGAATATTACAACAGAAATACAACAGGTGTATTGATGGATTTAGCTTTACCAACTTCAACAGGTTATAGTGGATACTATGGTAACGTTGGTGAAATCAATAACCGCGGATTTGAGTTTAGTGTTCAGTCTAGAAATATAGATAGAGATTTCAAATGGACTACACAATTCAATATCGCAAGAAATAGAAATGAAATTTTAAGTATTGGTCCGTTCTCTGAAGATGCTGTTTCTGGTGGTACTAACGATACAAGAGTAGTTGTTGGTCAACCTGTAGGAACTAACTTCTTAGTGAGATTCTCTCGTATTGATCCAGTAACTGGTCGTCCACTTTATTTAGATATCAATGGTAATGAAACTTATACTTGGGATCCAGCAAATCGTGTAGCAGTAGGTAGTGTATTACCAGATGCAGTAGGTGGTATTACAAATTCATTTTCATACAAGAATTGGGATTTAAGTGTGTTATTTAATTTTGTATTAGGTGGTGATATTTATGAGTCTTCTGCAAAGCGTCAGCTAGGCGTAGTAACGAATTGGAATATGCGTACTGATATTTTTGACAGATGGCAAAAACCAGGTGATGTTGCAGCATTCCCACGCTTAACATTAGAGACTGGTACATATGGTTCAGGAACACCATGGATTAATACTACTATGTGGTTACATGATGGAACATTTGCTCGTTTAAGAAATGTGACTTTAGCATATAGAGTGCCACGTAAAACATTAGACAAGTTGAAAATTCAATCAGCTCGTGTAGCATTCATTGGAACTAACCTTTTAACATTTACAAAATACCCAGGCTTAGATCCAGAAATTGCTCGTGACTTTGAAAATCCAACAGATCGAAATATGAGTCCGAATATTACTTATTTGACTCCACCTCAAGAAAAAACATTTACATTACAATTAAGCGTAACATTCTAAGAATATGAAAAAGTTAAACATAAAAATTGCGATCGTTTTCTTAATGTTCTTAGGTATCACTATAAGTGCATGTAACGATCAATTAGATATAAATCCTGATACGGTTTTATTGCCATCAGAGGCTATCACAAATGAAGCTGAATTACAAGAATTATTAGTCTCTTGTTATGATGCTTTAGCTAATCAATACGATGGTAATATTCAAATTTATAGCGATCTATTATCTGATGATTTAGCAAAACCATTTATCGATGGTTTAGGATTTAGAAATGAGGTATGGGATAGAAACACCAATTTCTTTAATTCGGATGTCGGTAATCTTTGGAGAGAATTATATTTACCAATAATGCGAGTTAATGCTATCGAAGATAATTTTGAAAGATTGGGAGTCTCTGAAGCAACACGTTTAAGAATGCGTGCTGAAGGAAAGTTTATTAGAGCTTTATGTCATTTCGAATTATTAAGATTATGGGCACAGCCTTATGGTTACACTCCAGATAACTCTCATTTAGGTATTGTAATTAGAGATAAAACAGATTATCAACCTAAAGCTAGGTCTACTGTTGCTGAATGTTATGATTTCATTATTGATGATTTGAATTATGCAGTTGCAAACTTGCCAGCAAGCAATACAATTTTTGCAGATAAAGATGCAGCACGTGCATTGCTTGCAATGGTATATTTTCAAATGAATAGACACTCTGACGCAATACCATTGTTAAACACTGTTATTAACAGTCCTCGTTTTCAATTAAGCGATTCAATTGATAGATATTATCCAAACCCTAGTTCAAGTTTTGTAGTTAATCCAGAAGTAATTTTTGGATTCGTTACTGTTGGTTCAAATGATAATCGTGCCGATGATTTAGTAGGTTCATATAGAAATGATCTTGGTTCACCATCATTAGGTATTCGTAAAGAATTATATGATTTAATTACTAGTGATACTACAGATAGAAGATCTAAATTAGTCGGTGTGGTGAATGAGGGTCAAGCAAATGAATATTATGTTTGTAATAAATTCAATAACGAATATTTTGCTTCACCTTGTTTAACTTTAACTCAGTTATTATTAACTAGGGCAGAAGCAGCAGCTGAAACAAATGATTTAACCACTGCATCTGACGATATCAATAAAATAATTACTAGGGCTTATCCAGGCAATACAAATAAATTAACTTCAGCTGCATTAGGTGCAGCAAGTTTATTAACTGTAATAAGAGAAGAAAGAAGAAAAGAGTTATTTTGTGAGGGAGATAGAACTCAATCATTGAAGAGGATTGGTGCTTATGGTTTAGGTTCTCAATTGCCGGTTAGCAATTTAACTATTCGCAATGCGCCATGGAATTGTCCGGGTATGGCATTACAATTCCCAGCAGTTGAGAGATCGAACCTATTTATAATGAATGAAACAGGTGGTTGTAACTAATTTATGAAATCAATAAATATGAAAAAGATATTATTACTCATGCTTTCAGTAACAGTTGTATTGTCAGCATGTAAAAAGGAATACGAAGAGATAGGAGCTCCTTCGAGTAAGTTTGAGGGTGCAACTGCAGATTGGGGTTTAACTTCGTTTAAAGTAGTAGATAAAGCATCTATCGTTGAAGAATCGATGGATATGACAGAGTTTTTTGCAAGCAATGTTGTGAAACCAAATATCAGATTCTATACTGAAGGTACAGATACATTATATTCTTGTGATACAACTGGTTTGCCTATGAATGTTTTTGAATCGGTAAATGGTAAATGGAGATTTGATGATAATAATTATCCTACGAAAATTATTTTAATGCCTACTGGCACAACAAATCAAATTGAATTTAAATTAATGGCTCCTGTCAGAGTGGTTGATCAGAAAATGATTTTACGTAAATCAATTATCTGTAAAGACAAAGAAGTAGCAGCGTATGATTTAGAGTTTATTCGTCGTACTAATTAATCTGAGCATCATGAAAAAGATATTATTAATTCTATCAATCGTTTTCTCAACGATTAATTTAGTGAATGGTCAGGCTGCATGGATTGAGCCAGATCCTACAATTGTTACTTCTACAGTACGTTTGTATGTTGACTTTGATAAACTAGATCCTAGTTTAGAACATAACACATTATTGAAAGCTCATCCGGGTCCGTTTTATATCTGGACATGGTCTCCATTCGAGCACCCAACAGGTTCACCAAAAGTAAATGGTGAAGGTGAAAAGCCTTGGAAGAATTCGAATGAAATTTTAAAAATGACTAAAGATGATACTAAAGGTCCGAATGTTTACTATTATGAAATGATACCTACAGAGTTTTACGAAGTGTCAGCTTCTGATGTTTACTCTAAAGGTATTAGCTTCTTAGTAAAGCCTAAAGACGGTGGTGGATATGGTGAACCAGATGTAAAATCTAATGACCTTGTAATTCCTGTAAGTCCGCCGAAATTAGATAAAGGTTCTCTTTACCCTTTCCCATCTAGCATTATTCAAAATCAATTAACATGTATTGTATACGATAATGCTATTGAGAAAAAAGTGACTATGCAAAATTTAGCAGACGGTGATGCTTTATTGTATATCAAAGCGACTATTGAAGACACTGCAACTGCAGTCACTTCGACAATAGAGCCTTCGAGATTTTTACAATTGCAAAATAACCCGAAGCTTACTATGAAGAAAGATGCTTCAGGTAAATTCAAAATATATATGATACCTAATCAATTCTTGAACATCCCGACAGGTTCAGTTTTAAAAGAAATTGAATTAACCATTCGTAAGAGATCATGGGCTGGGGGAGCAGATCAGATAGATGAGAGGGTGAAGTATAAGGGCTGCGAGTAATTTGTATTCTGTATTCCGTATAACGTATTCCGAAACCCGTAATTTGAAGAGATTACGGGTTTTTTGTTTTATTTCTAATTGAATTCTGGAGGTTGTAATTCATTCTGATAATATGATTAATCTTCTCTAATAAATCTGATTTATTATCGTCGTCAATGAATTTGAATTTATTAGCTAAAACAACAAATGTTTCTAACTCATAAGTTGAACCATTAGCGATTGCCAAGAAGTTTAAAAAATCTTTATTTGAATTTCTGCCAGCTCCTTCAGATATATTAGCAGAAATAGATGTTGAACATCTTCTCATTTGATTTGTAATTCCGAAAAGCTCATTCTTAGGAAAACTTTTAGTTATTTCGTAAACATCATAAGCTAAATCAATTGCTTTAATCCAAATATGTAAATCCTTCACTGAATGCATCTACAAATATTGTAGAGAAAGCATATTATGTCAACTGCACTTATGCAGGTTTTTTCATGCAACCAAATCTAAAATCTAGCACATCGGAATACGGAATACTGAATACTACTTTTTTATTTCTAGTCACTAGTTACAGCTTACTTTTGATAAATCTTTCTTCTTCCTATCCCCAACTTCTCCAAAAAATACCCCATCGACACCGACAACACTCCCAACCCATAAATGGTACTGCGTCTGAAATTAATCGATGATGCTTCTTCGAAATATTTTGTAGGGCAAGTTACTTCTGCGATGTCGAATCCTTCGAAACATATTTGTGCAATCATTTGATTGTCGAATACGAAATCATCTGAGTTATTATGATATTTTACTGATTGTAAAACTGTTTTTGAAAATGCTCTATAGCCAGTATGATACTCTGATAGTTTTTGTCCCATCAAAATATTTTGCGTTAAGGTTAGAAATCTATTTGCAATGTATTTATAC
>JBKCCA010000290.1:0-4112 GCA_046305595.1 bacterium | reverse complement strand
CCTACTATTTGATTTTATATATTTCAAATGTTCCAAAGTAAATTTAAACCATTGATGTTCGTTTCTATCAATAGGCAAATTTGATTCAGTACCTGGTAAATATCTTTCTATGCCATTTACATATTGTAAACTTATTCTTGTTTTAATTCCTTCGTAAGAAAATTGTTTTTGATCTAATGTATTTCTTTCAAACTCTAATGAATATTTTAATGCATTGAAAATACTGTTATCTAATGTATCACCATCAATAAAATTATTTGTTTGACTAAAAAAATCTCTTGTATTAAGTCCAGCGAACTTAAACATGAATTTACCATTCTTCTTTGCAGGAATACCAATAATAGTTTGTAAAATTCTATCAGATTGATCGACAAATGTTAAGATTGGGTCTTGAATAAATAAATCAGATCCCTTAAAATAATCCCAATGATTATAAATAAAATTCAATCCGATATAAAATGAAGTCTTATATGGATAATCTAACCTAACATTCAAAGAGGCAGATTCATAAAATCTTCCTAAATAAAAGTCAGAAGACAAATTCAATGAATAAGAATTTAGGTAATTATAATCTAATCCGAAGTATAATGTATTAATTGGTCTCGAACCTATATTCCCTCCTATTTCAGCACGTAAATTTCTTTCAGATTGAACATGTAATTCAAAGTCATAAATATCTTTAGAAGCTCGAACCATTCTAGGATAAATGGTTCTAAAATTCGGGTCAGAAACAAGTTTATAATATCCTTCCTTAGCTTCAACTAATGAAATGCTATTATATTTTTGTTTCATAACATTTCTTAGATATACTTTCTGACGATTATTAATACCATGAAATCTTAAGGCACTAAATTTAACAGTAGGTTTTTTGTCTATAAATTTAGTACGTTCAAACTCTTTTTCTTTATTGGTTTTTCTAGCTGCAATCTTTGCTTTTATTTCTGGCATTTTAGCAATTGTTGCTTCGTAACCAGCTTGTATTAATTCATTTACAGCTCTAAATTCAGTAGCTGAAAAAACATTAATATTAGGTTGTATATATATATCTTTTGAACTAAGTAATGTACTATCAGATTTTGATAGTAAGAGGTAATTAAATAGTTTACCAAGAACATCTTCATCAGATTGGAAAGGATATTTGTTGAAAGTTTTAGAGGAAACGTTGACACCGATGATAATATCTGGACTAAAATCTCTATTCATAACATCTACGGGGAAGTTATTATAAATTCCGCCATCGAAAACATAACGTTCATTAATTTTTATGGGTCTATAAACATAAGGTACTGTCATAGTTGCTCTTAAAGCATCACTTAAATTACCTGATTTGCATGCTATTTGTTCTTGTGAGAAAACATCGGCAATCATACATCTAAATGGTATCATCAAACTGTCGAAATTACCATCAGAATTATAAGTTGCTTGTGCTGATAAATCCAATAAAGCAAAGTTTAAAGGAACATCATTAATTAAATTAGACCTTAATCTAGCTTGAAAACCTGAATCTATACCAAGTCCGAAACTTACTACAGCCGGATTATTGTTTTTTCTTTGATAGAAATAAGAATAATTGGTCTTATAGGTACCATTTACCCAAGATTGAAAGTTTTTGCTTTTTGCAATATATTCTAATTCAGATGGTGAATATCCGGCTGCATACAAGCCCCCTACCAATCCACCCATCGAAGTACCAACCACATAATCAACAGGTATATTATGTTCTTCTAAAGCCATTAAAACACCAACATGTGCTAATCCTTTAGCTCCACCACCACTCAATACTAATCCGACTTTCTGTGCATTTACAGATAGATTATAAGTAACTAATAAAGAAAGAAGTACTAATAATTTGCTCTTCATAATTCAATGCCTTAATATAAGAAATAATCTTATTGTTTATATTTGCAGAATGAAATCAAAAACACCTTCAGAATCACTAACCATTATGAATGAATTGGTATTACCAAATGATACCAATACTTTAAATAATTTAATGGGTGGAAGACTATTGCATTTAATGGACATAGCAGCAGCCATAGCAGCTCAAAAGCATTGTAATCGTATAGTTGTAACCGCTTCTGTTGATAATGTTTCATTCAAAGAATCTATTAAATTAGGTGATGTAGTGACTATTCAGGCTAAAATTACTCGCTCATTCAATTCATCTATGGAAATAAGATTAGATGTTTGGGCTGAAAATATTCCTTCTGGTACCAAAACTAAAAGCAACGAAGCTTATTATACTTTTGTTGCAGTAGATCAAACTGGTAGACCAATTCCTGTACCAGTAGTAAATCCTGAAACAGATGAAGAAAAAACGATGTTCGATGCAGCTTTAAGAAGAAGACAGTTACGATTAATTCTTGCTGGTAAAATGAAACCAAATGATGCTACAGAATTAAAGGCATTGTTCTTTCAAGAAGAATAATTAGTTTTTTCTTTTTATCAGAATTAAATTTATTCTATACATTAAGTACATACAAATACATAACATCAGTATAGTTAAGTAGCCAACATAATCAAAATGAATTAAGGTACCATCCGTATTTTGAACAACAATTAAACCAGCTATCACACTACCTATGCCACCAGATATTTGTTGTAGAGAAGAATTAACTCCCATAAATGCTCCTCTATCTTTTAGTTCCGGTAATTGAGTAATTAATGCAGAACCTGAAATCATTCTTGATGAAACACCAATGAATAGTAAAATATTAATGATAGTAACTAAGTATAGAGGCCATACAGGCATATTGGTATAAATGAATACCATAACAACAGTTAATATACTACCAATAAGAAAGAGTGTTAATTTACCAAATTGATCAGACCATCGTCCGACAAGCGGACCTGTTATCAGTGAAAACACACCAGTAAACATAAATAAAATGGGTAATTGCGCGTCTGTTATTTTTATGTTATTAACAAGGTAAGCACTCGATAATGGCATGATTAAGAATCCACCTATAGAAATAAGAGCCATAGCCGTGAAGCCTAATAAATACTGCTTATTCGTGATGGTATGATACATATGAACAAATGCATTTTTATCAGATTGAACTTTTAAGTGAGCGTCAACAGGTTTAAGCCATTTGAGTATAACTAAGAAAATAATAACAGATAAAATTACAATTGCAATAAATGGTGCGTGCCAATCAAATTGATGAGCTAAATACAAACCTATAGGTATACCTAATACTTGGCTTACTCCAAACGACATTTGAACAAAGCCCATTACTCTACCTCTTTTTTCAACTATAAAAATATCAGTAATGATTGCGAATGAAATAGATGAAATTACACCTCCAAATATACCTGTGAATATTCTAGCAAATAGTAGTAAATTGTAGGTATTTGCCAAACCACATAATAGAGTTCCGACAATAAAGCCTGAATAAAAAAACAGCAATAATTTTTTACGATCATATCGATCTGCGAAGCCAGCAGCTAATAATCCAGATGCACCAGCACTAAAAGCATAGGCTGAGACTACGAGTCCGAATTGCGCCGGACTTATATTCATTATTCTTAGTAGTTGTGCCCCTAAAGGAGCTAAAACCATAAAGTCTAGAACTACTGTAAATACAGTTAAGGCTAGAATAACGATAACAAAGCGTTCATATTTTGAAAACTTTTTATCTAAGGCAGAAGTATTTTGCATTTAAAATTAATCAGGTAGTTCTTCGCAATTAATTGAAAGTTCGTTAATTGCTAACATATAAAAATCAATATTTTCTTTTTCTGATTCAATTCTAAGTACATGGTCACAGTCTTGCATATCTAAATTCCATCGTATTACATCAGCTTGTTGATTTAAAAATTCTGCTAATTTATTGTACGATTGATGGTCAACAATATCTGTTTTGAATATAAAAATTCGATCTAAACTGAGCATAATAGAAATCGATTTGAATCGAGCAAAGATACGTTAATGAATGATTGAAAGGGTATTTCAACATGAATATTACTATGTTTTTGATAAATATTATAGATCATCTTGAATCTAAAGAGCTAACTATCAATCTCATTAAAAAAATGTTAAAATAATATTTGCTAGATATATCTGTTTTTGTACTTTTGCCCCCGGAGAGCTGGCAGAGTGGTCGATTGCG
>JBKCCA010000289.1:0-9815 GCA_046305595.1 bacterium | reverse complement strand
TCCGTATTCCGATGTGCTAAATTTTATTATTTACAGGTGTAGTGTAATTTATAATTGCATAAATCGAAGTGATATATTTAAATTTTGCACATCGGAATACGGAATACGGAATACTGAATACGGAATGTTAGCTTCGAATCTTTTTATAAACCTTTATCGCTGCCAGCAATATCAACGTTATCGCTACCAACCCCACCATCCCATATAACAACCCTAGTGTGTTTTTCAGCACTACTATGAACACAATCGCAACTAAAAACAATGTTGCTAGTTCATTCCATAATCTAAGTTGTGTAGATGTCCAGGTGAAAATATTTTTTCTAATTCTTTGGAAAATCGAGTGGCAAATTAAATGATAAATAAAAAGTGCAATTACAAAAGAGACTTTTAACCAAAACCAAAAGCTGTCGTAATAACCTGTAATGTAAGCGAGGTAAGTACCTGTTATAATAGTGATAATTGCTGAAGGCCAAGTAATGCCAAACCACAATCGCTTTTGCATTATTCTAAATTGATGTTGTAAAATATTACGTTCTACTTCTTCCTTCTCTTTTGCTTCTACATCGTAAATAAATAATCGAACGATGTAAAACAAACCAGCAAACCAAGTAACAACAAATATGATATGTAATGCTTTCCAGTATAACATAATTAATTTTTTAGTCCGATCGCACCCGTACTCACCACATTACTTCTATTCAAATCTTTATCTAAAATATAATAATCGAAACGTACGGTATCAGCAATCACCACACCTATATTGATTTTTACGGAGACTTCGGCTTTCGTCGGATTACCGACTCCGAACTCTTTAATTCTTGAGTTAAAATTTAATGTATCTGTAGTTCCTGGTATTAATATTTTCACAAAATCATTTCCCTGCTTTTCATAATAAGCAACCATCACATTCTTATCATATGGCGGCATTGTATCTCTTGTGCTAAGTCCGACATTACCATCACCATCTGTATAAGTAAACTTTAATATAAGTCCGGTATCTAAACCACTAAAATTCTTCTCTAACTCAAAAGTGTTCTCTAAAATAATCGGACGATCATCGTATTCTTCTAATTTATTGCAAGCGCTTAGAATCAGCATTATTGCAAGTGCTACGAGGCTAAAATTGTATATGTTTTTATTCTTTACCAATTCTGAAAAAATGAATGTAAATTTACATTATAATACTCAACGAACAAAGTATGCTTGAAATTACTCCAACAGAGGTATTTAATATTAGAAATTCAGAAGCATTTGAGAAAACTGCTCTTGAATTATTTCAATATCAAGCAGAAAATGTAAGTATCTACAAAGAATTCATTAAACACTTAGGTATATCGGTCGAGAATGTCGACAATATTTATGATATACCATTTCTGCCTATTGAATTCTTTAAACATAACATCATACTAGATCAAAATGTTCAAGATGATACCTTATGTTTTAGTTCAAGTGGCACCACTGGCATGAGTACTAGTAAACATTATGTTCCAGATCCTCTTATTTATGAACATAGTTTTTTAAAAGCATTCAAAGCATTTTATGGCGAGCCTACAGATTATATTTTCATTGCACTTTTACCCTCTTATCTAGAACGCACAGGATCATCGTTGATCTACATGTGTGATCGATTAATAAAAGACTCATTCGATGAACGCTCTGGATTTTATTTGAATAAATTTTCTGCGATCAAAGAAATCATTGAAAATTCGAATGACAAAAAAATATTCTTAATCGGTGTAACCTATGCCCTACTTGATTTTGCTGAGCAATTACCATTTGCCATGCAGAATACCATTGTAATGGAAACTGGTGGTATGAAAGGTAAGCGCAAAGAATTATTACGTACGGATGTTCACGAAATTTTAAAATCTGCATTTCATCTTACAGAAATTCATTCAGAATACGGTATGACCGAATTACTCTCACAAGCATATTCAAAAGGACATGGAATATTTGAATGCCCTAGTTGGATGAAGGTATTGATACGAGAAGTTCATGATCCGCTTTCTTACACCGATAATCGCTCTGGTGGTATTAATATAATCGATTTAGCCAACATACATTCATGCGCATTCATTGCCACACAAGATCTAGGCAGAAAAGTATCTGAGAAAGAATTTGAAGTGCTGGGGAGGTTTGATAATTCAGATATGAGAGGATGCAACCTACTAGTAAGTTAGTATGCTAATATGCTAGTATGTTAGTGCCAACTAATAGTTAATAGTTTGTAACTAGCACTAAAATACTAGCATATTAGCATATTAGCATACTAGCATACTAAAAAATTATTGCCTAATCTGCTAAGATTAGGTAATAATTTTTTTTTCCTTTTTGAGCTACTAAAAATCTTTCGTTTATCAATCTCGTTGAATCAACAGATTCCTCAATAGAATTGATTTTAGTTTTGTTCATCGAAACACCACCGCCTGCAATCATTTTTTTCGCTTCTCCTTTTGATGGGAAAACACTTGTATGTTCTGCTAACAAGTCGATGATATTTACTCCAGCAGATAATATAGATTTAGATATATTAAATTGTGGTAAGCCTTCGAAAACTTCTAATACTTCTTCAGCGTTCAATGATTCTAAGAATTTCAAATCACCTGCACCGAATAAAAACTCAGATGTCTTAATAGACATCTCTAATGCAGCTGCACTATGAACTCTTGTAGTGATATCGTTTGCGATTGCTTTTTGTAATATTCTTAAATGAGGAGCTTGTGCATGTTCTGCTTCTAATTTTTCTATTTCTTCTTTCGATAATAAAGTGAAAATTCGAATGAAGTTTTTCGCATCATCGTCAGAAGTGTTTAACCAGAATTGGTAGAATTTATACGGACTTGTTTTCTTTGCATCTAACCAAATGTTTCCGCCTTCTGATTTTCCAAATTTAGTACCATCCGCCTTCTTAATTAATTGCGTTGTTAAAGCATAAGCAGTACCCGCATCTTTTCTGCGAATAAATTCGGTACCTGTAACTATATTTCCCCACTGATCTGATCCGCCCATCTGTATTAAGCACTGATGATTTTTCCATAAATAATAGAAATCATATCCCTGCACTAATTGGTAGGAGAATTCCGTGAACGACATACCCGTATCACCCTCTAATCTTTTCTTAACCGAATCTTTCGCCATCATGTAGTTTACCGTAATGTGTTTACCTACATCTCTGATGAAACCTAAGAATGAAAATGATTTAAACCAATCGTAATTATTTACCATCACTGCAGCATTTGCAGCATCCGAATTAAAATCTAAAAACTTTGAAAGTTGATCTTTCAAACATTGTACGTTATGATTCAAAGAATCTTCAGAAAGTAAATTTCTCTCTTCTGATTTACCCGAAGGGTCACCCACCATACCTGTCGCCCCCCCCACCAAAGCATAAGGTTTATGTCCGGCTCTCTGAAAATGAATCAAGGTCATAATCTGCACCAAATGCCCCACATGTAAAGAATCTGCTGTTGGGTCAAAACCTATATACCCCGAAGTAATCTCTTTATTCAATTGATCTTCAGTACCGGGCATAATGTCATGCAACATCCCTCTCCATTTCAGTTCTTCTACAAAATTCGTTTTCATGCTTGATTGATTGAGGAGGTAAAGATAGCACCTTGAGTTTAAAATTCAGAATGTAGAATGTAGAATGTAGGATGTAGGATGTAAAATGATTTATATATTTGTTAATCTTACATTCTACATCCTACATTTTACATTTTTTTGAATTTTGAATTACCTATCCCACTTCTTCTTTGACTCCACCAGTAGCAACTCTGCCTACATTCTAGGTATAGCATTGCCAGATTTGGTGAAAAACCATAATCGAAGATGGAATATGCACCCGCATAAGCATGAAGATTTGTGGAAGAATTCTGAAGTATTAAGTTCGATAAACTCCGGATGGCAAAGGCATTTGGCTGTCGATAATCTCTTTCATAGCTGCGATTATTTCTTGAAATACTCTAGAAAAATTTCGGAAGATATTCGAAATCTGAAGCTCGATAATGTGCATTTGAAACCTTTTATGGTGGGGCACATCGGACTCGAATTGATACTCGATACCTTGTTAATTAAAAACAAAATTGTTGATGCTCAAGTGTTTTATAATCATTTAGAAGCTTGTCAAGTTGATGATATAGAGCAGTTTATACTATTAAATGGTATTGCAAATGCGGCTGAATTCAGGACATTCTATCAGCGATTTAAAGATGTTCAATATTTATTGAGTTATAAAAGTAATGAAAGCATCGTTTATGCGTTAAACAGAATACAATATAGATTGAGTGGCTCTTTTTTAAATGAAAAAGATACTATTATATTGCAAGACGCAATTGCTGAATGCATGAACTATATTGAATTAGATTACCTAACTGTATTCGAAGAAATTGAATGGAGATTAAAAAATTAAAATTTACCTTACTTATTATATTTACTTCATTGCTTGCCTTGAACGCTTCTGCTCAAACGGCAAAATATAGCAATGAATTTTTATCATTAGGTGTTGGCGCTAGAGCATTCGGTATGTCGAACTCTGTAGTGGCGAGCACGAATGATGTTTATGCGGGGTATTGGAATCCGGCCGGACTTACACAAATGAATACCCAATATCAAGGATCTTTGATGCATTCTGAATACTTCGGAAGTATAGCAAAATATGATTTTGGTGCGATTGCTTATAAAGTAGATGATCGTTCTAATATTGCCTTCTCTATCATTCGCTTCGGAGTAGATGATATACCCAATACCACTGAATTAATTGATGCTGGCGGAAATATTAATTACGATCGTATCAGCAGCTTCTCTGCTGTCGATTATGCATTCATCGGATCATATGCGCGTAAAATGAATGACCCTCGTATGAGTGTGGGAGCAAATGTAAAAGTTGTGCATCGTAAAATAGGTGATTTTGCCAAATCATTTGGCTTCGGCATTGACTTTGGTATGCAATACCAGTTAGAGCGTTTTAAATTTGGTATTATGGCTCGAGATATTAGTACGACATTTAATGCCTGGTCTTATAATATTGATGAAAATACCAAGAAAGTTTTTGAGAATACGGGCAATGAAATTCCTGAAAACGGATTAGAGGTTACCGTACCTAAATTTATATTAGGTGCAGCCTATGTCGCTAAAATTTCTTCGAAATTTAAAGTGAATACAGAGCTTAATTTTGATTTGAATACTGACGGACAAAGAAATGTGTTGATAAGCTCGAAGTACCTAAACATTGACCCTCATGCAGGTATTGAAGTAGATTACAGAAACATCGCGTTCTTAAGAGCCGGTATCGGTAACATCCAAAGACAAAGAGATTTTGATGGTACTGAAAGTACGATGATGATGCCAAATATGGGCATCGGGGTTAAAATTAAAAACATACACATTGATTACGCCCTTACTGACATTGGTAATAGTTCTGAATCTCTATATTCAAATGTTTTTTCTTTAAAAATTGAGCTCGGCAAGAACGCAAATTAGCTATCTTCGCTTCTATGAACAGAGAAGAAGCAAAAGCAAAAATCGAACAGCTTTCAGCTGAATTACATCGTCACAATTTCTTGTACTACCAACAATCAAGTCCAGATATTAGCGACCGCGCCTTCGATTTACTCTTAGAAGAATTAATACAATTAGAAAAACAATATCCTGAATTCATATCTGAAAATTCTCCGAGTCAACGTGTTGGTGGTAGTATCACCAAAAGTTTTAAATCGGTTGTACATAAATATCCGATGCTCTCGCTCGGCAACACTTATTCTGAGCAAGATTTATTAGACTTCGATCAACGTATTCAAAAAACATTGGAGACCAATTATGAATATGTGTGTGAGTTGAAGTTTGATGGTTTGGCGATCGGACTTACCTATGTAAATGGTCAATTAAAACAAGCAGTTACTCGAGGCGATGGTACCAAAGGTGATGATGTAA
This sequence comes from bacterium, assembly GCA_046305595.1. GTDB lineage: Bacteria > Bacteroidota > Bacteroidia > Sphingobacteriales > Sphingobacteriaceae > JAEYZM01. The sequence goes on along the minus strand of JBKCCA010000289.1, from coordinate 3,884 downwards.
CGAACAATGTAAAGACCATTCAATCGGTGCCATTGATTTTACCAGAGGGCGACTACCCTGCTGAATTTGAAATTCGTGGTGAAATATTTATGCATCGCGATACCTTCGATAAATTAAATAAAGAGCGTGAAGAAATCGGAGAACAAACCTATGCAAACCCGCGTAACTTTGCCTCAGGAACCCTTAAAATGCAGGACTCTTCAGAGGTTGCTAAAAGAAATTTAGATTGCTATTTATATTTCCTACAGTCAGACGATTTAAATTTTGAAACACATTATCAAAGTTTAAGTGCTGCAAAAAAATGGGGATTCAAAGTATCAGATACATTCAAACTTTGTAATAACATTCAAGAAGTTTTTGATTTCATAAAGTATTGGGATGAACACAGACATGAACTGAGTTTCGATATTGATGGAATTGTGATAAAAATAAATAGCTATGACCAACAAGAAGAATTAGGCTTCACCGCAAAATCACCTCGTTGGGCTATCTCCTATAAATTCAAAGCTGCTGAAGTAGAAACAAAATTATTAAGTGTAAGCTATCAAGTAGGTAGAACAGGTGCCATCACACCTGTCGCAAACTTAGAACCTGTATTATTAGCAGGTACGATTGTAAAGCGTGCTACATTACATAATGCAGATCAAATAGAAAAATTAGGCTTGCATGAAAACGATGTAGTGAAAGTTGAAAAAGGTGGTGAAATAATTCCGAAAATCATTGAAGTAAATTTATCGAAGCGAGAGACAAATAGTAAAGCTATTGAATACATCGCTGGATGCCCCGAGTGTGCTAGTACATTAATTCGCAAAGAAGGAGAAGCGCATCACTACTGCCCCAATGAAGATCATTGCAAGCCGCAAATTATTGGTAAGATGCAACACTTCACCTCTCGAAAGGCAATGAATATTGATAGTTTGGGAGATGAGACAATAGAACAATTATATCAACAAGAATTAGTAAAAGGTATAGATGATATTTATCGATTAAAAGACAAAGAATTACAATTATTACAGTTAGAGCGATTCGGTTCTAAGTCGGTGATGAATTTAATACAAGGTATAGAGAAATCGAAAGAAGTAGCATTTGAAAAAGTTTTATTTGCATTAGGCATTCGATATGTTGGAGAAACGGTGGCCAAAAAATTAGCCTATGCCTTTAAAACAATTGATGCATTGATGAAAGCAAATTTTGAAGAGTTAATAGCTGTTGATGAAATTGGTGAGCGAATTGCACAAAGTATCATTGCTTATTTTTCTAAGGATGAACACATCGAATTAATTAATTTCTTAAAAGCAGAAGGCTTACAATTCGAAGCAGAGATCAAAGAAATAATATTAGAAGGAGATCAACTAAAAGACAAAACATTTTTGATATCAGGAGTATTCGAGAAATTCAGCAGAGAAGAGTTAAAAGAAAAGATTGAAAAAAATGGTGGTAAAATGGTCAGTAGCATTTCAGCAAAATTAAACTATTTAGTAGCTGGAGAGAACATGGGACCAAGCAAGTTACAAAAGGCTCAGAGCCTTAAGATCCCCATAATTACAGATGAAGAACTCATCAAAATGATTGAAAGTTCAAATAATTAAAGGGATTTCATAAATTTGCAACATAGATGAAGAAGTTACTTAGAAAAATCAGTCATTTTTTTGCAGGGCGAAAGATCAAGAAAGATCTTTTAAATAGAAGGGTTCAGAGAGAGACTGTAACTTTTGAGGAAGCAAAAACAGTGGGCGTATTATTTACTGCGCATACTCAAGAAGATATTAAAACAGCATTAGATTATATTCAAGAATTAAAGAATAAGTCGAAAAGTGTTGAATACATTGGCTATATAGCGATTAAAGATTATAAGAAAATTCATAAGCACGAAGAAAAAGATCCGCATTATATATTTGATATAGATTTTGATTTCTTCCATCGACCTAAGAAAGAGCTTATCGAAAAATTTTATAAACAGAATTTTGATTTATTGATTAGCTTAAATTATACGAATCAATTTAGCATCAACTATATATCATCGTTATCGGCAGCACGATTAAGAGTAGGCAAGTTTAGCATGAACAATGTAAACGCTTACGATTTCATGATCGACGATAAAGGTGAGAGCATGAGCTCATATATACAAGCATTGAACCATTATCTAAACATATTAAAGAAATGAGCAGCAAATTAACAGGAACCGGAGTAGCATTGGTTACGCCTTTTCATTCAGATGGAAGTATTGATTTCAAGAGTTATAAAAAACTTATCAATAATTTAATCACTAATAAAGTTGACTATGTAGTACCAATGGGTACAACAGGTGAATCTGTTACTTTAAGCAAAGATGAGAAGAAGGCAATCTTTGATATCACTTTAGAAACTGTTGATGGCAGAGTACCAGTAGTTGCTGGTGTTGGTGGTAACAATACTCGCGAACTATGTGATTCTTTAAATCATTTCGATAAAAAAGGATTTACAGCAATTCTTTCTGTAGCACCTTATTATAACAAACCAAATCAAGAGGGACATTATCAGCATTACCGAATGTTATCTGAGCATTCACCTTTACCAGTAATATTATACAATGTACCTGGTAGAACAGGTGCAAACATGACAGCTGAAACTACTTTACGATTAGCGCATGATTTCAAAAATATTATTGCAGTTAAAGAAGCATCAGGCAACATCGATCAGATGATGAGCATCTTGAAACATAAGCCAAAAAATTTCCAATTAATATCTGGCGACGATGGTATCACCTTACCATTAGTTTCATTAGGTGCTATTGGAGTTATTTCAGTAGTTGCCAATGCTTGGCCTAAAGACTACGCACAAATGGTGCGATATGCCTTAGCAGGAGATTTCGAAAAAGCACGTAAACTACATTATAAATTAACAGACATCATCAATTTATTATTCGCAGACGGCTCACCAGGCGGCATCAAAACCGTTCTGAAATTAAAAGGCATTTGCGGTGATACCGTACTATTACCATTGGTAGTACCATCAGATGCAGTGCAGAAGAAGCTGAAAGCGGCGGTGGAGCAATATTAACTGGTATAGGGTATTGAGTATAGCGTACTGCGATCACAATGCATAAAGATTGTTATTAAATTTTGGGAGCGTAATCTCAGTACGCTATACTCAATACCCTATACTTTTTTTTCCTCTGCAGTAAGGGTACCCCCCACCTCCCCTTGTCTATCTCCTAAACAACAGTTATATGAAAAAATTCTTACTCTCATTATTATTAGGCGTGGTGGTGATTGCTGGTTCTGGCAAGAAAGGCCGTGCGCAAGATGTGGTAGGCGGACAAGCAGCAGCTAATGCTCATCCTTATTTTGTTAGCTTAATAGAGACTACAAGTCCGAGCAGCCCCCCTTACTCACCTTACTGCGGTGGAAGTTTAATTAGACCTCAGTGGGTTTTAACAGCAGGGCATTGTGTGTATGATTTCTTTACAGGCAATATTTCTGATAGTATAGATATACTAACGAATACCTATACATTATTCAATCCTAATTCTAATCATGAACGAATTACTTCTGATTATATAGCAAAGCATCCGGCATTCGATATCAATGGTTTCGACCTTATCGGCGACCTTGCTTTGATCCATTTGAAAAGTCCGTCACAACATAATACTATTCAACTTATTGACCCTACAAATCTTACCTATGAAAAACCAAACAGAGATGTGCAAGTTGTTGGCTTTGGCATTTACGATACATTAAATGTATTCAACCAACCTGACACTTTGCAAATTGTAGACATTAAAGTTATAGCGAATAGCGTTGCCAATCACCCAAGCCGATACAATGGCGATATTGATACTACCATGATCGTAGCTGGTGTATTAGGCGAGCATCCACAAGGTGCAGCGGCTGGTGATAGTGGCG
>JBKCCA010000288.1:0-1395 GCA_046305595.1 bacterium | reverse complement strand
ACCGGTATATGTGGAATTGCTTCTTTAACTCTTTGTATATATTCTATTAGTTGGTCTTCTGTTAAGTCTTTTCGATACATCACTTCATTACCCACTGCAGCAACATCAACCAAACCTTCATTCGCCATTAAAATAAGTGATTCTATTTCTCTTTCATTTAATTCTAAGTCATCACCAAGCCAAGCTCCTACAAGGGTTTTCATTCCATGTTTTTTTGCCATTCTTGGTACATGCTCATTGCCTTCTATACATGAAAATGATCGAACCCATTTTGCATAAGGTTGCAAAATTTTAATACGTCTTTCTACTTGTGCTTCTGTGATAATTGATCCGGGTTTTTGTCCATCCTCATAAATACTAAAGCAAATTCCATGCATGCCTCCTTTAAGAGTTTTGTGCCACATGCTTTTTAAATCTTCAGGCGTAAGTTGAGTGTAATCAATATGAATGTACTTATGCTCATGCTGCAAATGTTCAAAGTTGGCTTTGTTTTCTGCTGTAAAATAATGACCTTCTCTATATGACATAATAAATAGATTTATTTTTTAAACTTAAATTTCTCGTTTTTATCCCACAAGCCCCAAGAGCTTCCTAATTTTCCTTCTTGAATTACTTTCCATGATTCATCAAAAGAGCTAAAGTGGAATAATTCTATATTGTTATTCTCTGCCCATTCTTGTGAAACGATGAAATATTTCATAGCATTAATTCTCGAAGGTACTGCACTTTCTATCGTTTCTCCAAAACTTGGCCAACCCGTTTCTGTAACAATAACCTTTTTCCCATTACTTACTGTTTTTGTTATCTGGTACATATTAGATAAATATGATAATGAATAATCAATAGAAGCACCTTCCCAGAAAGGATAAAAATTACATAAAATTAAGTCGCATGCTTCAATTAATTTAGGCCTTTCAATAAATTGATAGTATGCATCAACATAGCCTACTTCAATATTATCTGGAATTGAATTTTTTACTCTATTGATGTAGCCGATTAATTCTTCTTCAGAAATTTCACCTCTGTGTAATACTTCATTTCCAACAGCAGCAACATTAACTAATCCTTTATTAGAAAGTTCTATAAGCGCGTTAATTTCTTCTTCATTTCTAGACTTATCACTACTAATCCATGCACCTACAATTGTTTTAATTCCCTTTTGATGTGCAATTTCTGGAATCAATTCATTACCCTCAGTACATGAAAACGTTCTAATACTTTTGGTGTGCGGTTCTATTATATCAATTCTTCTTCTTATTTGATCTGCAGATAAGATGTCACCAATTTTTTGTCCTTCGATATACGGACTAAAACAAATTCCATTTAAACCCTTATTAAATTGTGAAGAAAAAATATCTTCAATTTCAGTTTCAGTTTTATCACTATAATTAGCTC
>JBKCCA010000287.1:0-4198 GCA_046305595.1 bacterium | reverse complement strand
CAAAATCCAATTGAACAAGAAGGTACATATCCATTACCCGAAGCTCAATTAGATAGATTCATGTTCAATGTTTTTTTAGATTACCCAAGCTTTACAGAAGAAATGCAAATAGTAAAAAATACTACTAGCACAAAAAATGTTGAGTTGAAAAAAATAATTAGCGTAGAGCAAATAATCTATTTTCAAAATCTTGTAAGATCAATTCCAATAGCTGATAATGTTTTAGAATATGCAGTAAAGTTAACAGCTAAAACTCGCCCAAATAGAGAATATTCAACAGAATTTGTTAACTCTTATTTAAGTTGGGGTGCTGGTCCAAGAGCATCACAATACTTAGTGCTTGGAGCTAAATGTCATGCTGCAATTAATGGCAAATATTCACCTGACATAGAAGATGTAAAAGCTGTTGCTTATGCAATTTTAAGACATAGAATTGTAAGAAATTACAAAGCTGAAGCAGAAGGTATAACTGTAGAAAAAATTATTGAGAGTCTTTTATAATAACTCTTTCTCAGATTTTATTCTCCATTCTTTAGGGTAGTTGTTATTCATTCTATTGCCCATAAGCTTTGCGAAACCTAAAACAGCATCATCGTATTTTAGTAAGCACCATCCTTTTAAATTAGTATCAATTTGAAAATCTTTTTTCTGAAGATACTTTATTGCATCTTCTTTATTTAACTGAATTATGTCAAATGGTTTTTCGTTTATATTAGCCATTGCATACGCATGTTCTGGCACTAACTCTCCTCTAATTACTTGTCCCATCTCTATACCAAATTTTTTAATTCTTAGAGAAGTATTTAGTATACCTAACATTTCTTTTTCTAATGATTTCGGAAATGCTAATGATTGTTGATTGTGCTGTAGAAATCCGAATTTATTTTGATCAATATATTTTGCTAATACAGGCTTTGTTTGCTTGTCGGCAAAATTCACATTCTTCATTACTTTGGGCCATCTTCCGTTTGATTCATCTGATTTTCTAAGTACAGTCAAATAAAATCCCTCGCCTTTAATTTTGTGTGGGTAAAAATGATATCCAAATAATTTCTTCGGATGATTAGAAATATTTAAAACTATGCCTTCGAATTGTTTTATATCAAGTTCCACTGATTCCCACCCGCCTTCATTTAATAGACTCATTACAGGTTCAATATCTTCTTTTGAATTATATGTGCATGTACTATAAATGATAATTCCATTTTGCATGACAAGTTCTGAAGCGGTATGCAGAATTCTCATTTGGCGAGCACTACAAATGTTTACGTTATTGACATTCCATTCGTTTATTGAATCATGATCTTTTCTAAACATTCCTTCACCTGAACATGGCGCATCTAATATGACTAAGTCAAAACAGTTATTTAGTGATTGAAAATGCTCAGGATCATTATTTGTTACTATAGTATTTGCATTGCCCCACTTTGATAAATTTTCAACTAAAATAGACGCTCTGCTAGCAATCACTTCATTACTTATCAATAAACTATCTTCAGAAATTAAAGAGCTTATATGTGTACTCTTACCCCCAGGAGCTGCACACAGATCTAGTGCCATTATTGATTCTGATAAATCAACACATTGTTTTATTGCTTGTTCTATAAACATAGATGATGCTTCTTGAACATAATAATGCCCAGCATGAAATTTAGGGTCAAATGTAAACGAAGGCCTCTGCTCTAAATAATATCCATCATTAGTCCAGCTTACTTTCTCTAAGCCAAGATGTAGATTAGATTGGTCCTTAATTTTATTTATTCTAATGCTTGTTGGGCTTTCTGAATTCAAAGCTTTTAAAAAATCGTCATAATCAAGCCCTAATTGGCTTTTCATCTGATTTTCAAAATCTATAGGGAGTTTAAGCATATACAAATGTATTCATTATAATAAAATAATTACATTCAATAAACACCAATTCTTTTTAATATTGTTCTAGATATGTATATTTCAAATATGAATAGATTTATGTTAAAAGTGGGTAGTATTGGTACGTTTATGTTGGCAACAACATTAACGGCGTTTTCCTTTTGTGCAAATCCTGAAAAGAATGAATTAAAACCTGACGAAAAACAAATTGAAGTTTGCAGAGCAGTAGTCAATTTAGTTTCTAATTTCAATTATAAAAAAGTTCCTCTCAATGATTCACTATCAAAAGTGGTATTTGATAAATACATTGAAAGTATAGATGGCAATAAGGTGTATTTTTTAAAGAACGAATACCAATCTTATCAGGCATATAGAAATCAATTCGATGACTTTTTATTATTTGGTGAGCTACAAGTTCCATTTAACATCTTTAATGATTACATGGATAGATACTTAAGTCGAATGAATTTTGTTATTCAACAAATAGATAGTCAAAAGTTCGAATTTATTAGCAATGAAGTTTTTGCTTACGATCGAGAAAAAGCAGATTGGTTTGAAACAAAAGAAGAATTGGATCAATACTGGATCAAAAGATTAAAGTATGATTTATTGAATCTGAAATTAGCTGGTTCAGATGAAGCTAAAAGTAAAGAAACTTTAAAAAAGAGATACGAGAATTTAGTTAAGCAAGCCGAAAAAGTAAATAGCTATGATGCATTTCAAGCATTTATGTCATCATATACAGAATCTATAGACCCTCATACAAATTATTTTAATCCGAGTAATGCTGCAGCCTTCAATATAGATATGGCGAGATCATTAGAGGGTATCGGTGCTACACTTGGTTCAGAAAATGATTTTGTAACAGTAAAAGCTGTTACACCAGGAGGACCTGCAGATAAAAGCGGATTGATAAATGTTGATGATAAGTTTTTGTCAGTTGCACAAGGTAAAGATGGAGAGTTTGTTGATATTATTGGTTGGAGATTAGATAATGCAATTCAATTAATTCGTGGTGCGAAAGGTACAATCGTAAGATTAAAAGTTGTACCTAAAGGATCTGATGTTTCTAATTTCAAAATTATTGAGTTAACGAGAGAGAAGATTATTTTAAAAGATCAGTCAGCAAAAAAAGAAATTAAAATTGTTGAACAAAACGGCAAAAAGTATAAAGTTGGAATCATAGACATACCTGCATTCTATGTAGACTTTAAAGCATATCAATCTGGTGAAAAAAATTATAAATCAACAACTAGAGATGTTAAATTAATTTTAGATTCATTAAAAACAGAAGGGGTAGATGCAGTTGTTGTTGACTTAAGAAGCAACGGTGGTGGTTCATTAATGGAAGCAATTGATTTAACAGGTTTGTTTATTAAATCTGGCCCGGTAGTACAAGTGCGCGACACGAGAAATAAAATAGATGTAGGTGAAGATGATGATGCATCTGTTACTTGGGATGGTCCATTGGCAGTAATGATCGATAGATTTAGCGCCTCTGCTTCAGAAATTTTTGCAGGTGCAATTCAAGATTATGGTAGAGGTATTATTTTAGGTACTCAAAGTTTCGGTAAAGGTACTGTACAAAATGCAATAGACTTAGATCAAGTAATAGGAGAGTCGACGAATAAAGTAATAGGTAAAGAAAATACATACGGACAAATTAATTTAACAGTAGCAAAGTTCTATAGAATTAATGGTAGTAGTACACAACATAAAGGAGTAATGCCAGATATTAGTTTCCCTATGTTATACCCTACTGATAAATATGGTGAAAGCTCAGAACCTGCTGCATTACCTTGGGATGAAATTAAGAAATCAAATTATAAACCAATTGCCGAGATATCATCGACTATTAATGAACTTACAGCTAAACATAATAAGAGAGTAAAAGGTAGCAAAGAGTACAATTATTTATTAGCAGACATTAAAGATTTTTCTGAAAGAGATAAATTAAAAGAAGCTAAATTAAACGAAGAGATATTGAAGAAAGAGCGTGAAGAAAATGAGATTAAAAATTTAACACGAGATAATGAGCGCAGAGTAGCTAGAGGCTTAGAGCCCTTGAAGAAAGGTGACCCTAAACCTAAATCTGAAAAAGCATATGATTTCGTTTTAGAAGAGTCTTGTGTGATTGTTGCCGATTATCTAAAACTTACAAAGAAATAGTTAATTAATGATTTTTATCTCACCAATTTTTATGTTCAAGTAGTCTACATTACTTTTTTCTGCTTCAATATCTAATCGTTTTAATTGTTAATCCCATTAATGTATTGCTAAACTAAATTTTGTCCAATGTACAGGTAATATTGTTCGTTCTTTTAAATAT
>JBKCCA010000286.1:0-8122 GCA_046305595.1 bacterium | reverse complement strand
TTTTGGTATAAAAATGAATCATATAACAATGCAGCTAAAAAAGCATTTGTAATGAATAGAATTGGAGACCTAGGTCTCCAATTCTATTCATTACAAATGCTTTTTTAGCTGCATTGTTATATGATTCATTTTTATACCAAAATCCGATTAATAAATATGAACACAAACCTACACCTTCCCAACCTATGAACATGATTGCATAATTAGCACCTAATACTAATAACAACATGAAGAATACAAATAAATTTAGGTATGCGAAAAATTTTCCGATGCCTGCATCATCATGCATATACCCGATTGAGTAAACATGAATTAGAAAACCAACACCTGTAACAATCAATAACATTAATGTTGACAGAGGGTCAACTAAAAACGAAAACGATAAATCAAAATTACCAGCTTTGATCCATTGAAAGAAATTGAAAGTGTGTGATTGAACTTCAGAATTACGTAGTTCAAAGAATATACCTAAACTGATGATAAAAGAAAGTAACATTGCTGCACTTCCTATTATGCCCACCAAACTTTTGGGTATTCTTTTATATCCGATTCCATTGATTAAAAAACCGATCAATGGTAAAAGTGGTACTAAAGCGATTAGTTGTAACATATCTTTAATTTTCGAAGATTAAATCTTCAATTATCCTTTTAATCTGTTTAATAAATTAATGTCTATTGATCTGGTATTTCTATAAATCATTACGATGATTGCAAGTCCGACTGCAACTTCAGCTGCCGCTACTGCCATAATAAAAAATACAAATATTTGTCCGGCTGGGTCACCCCTAAATGCTGAAAATGCAGCAAGTAATAAGTTCACAGCATTTAACATTAATTCAATTGACATAAAAATCACAATTGCATTTCTACGTATTAAAACTCCTAATACGCCAATAACAAATAACAGTGAACTCAATAAAATATAATGAGTTAATGGTACTGTTTGAATAGTTTGCGCTATGTTTTCCATTAGTTAATTTCTTTTTTAGCTAGTAAAACCGAACCCACCATTGCTGTCAATAATAATATTGACACAATCTCAAACGGAAGCAAGAAATCTTTGAATAAAGTCTTGCCTAAATTTTCCACTAAACCAATATCAGTTTGTGTAATGTTTTTTATCTCATTGCCACCAGCTGTTTGCTTTAATGCTGCAAACATTGTTAACATTAAAAGTCCAGCAGATATAACCCCAGCAAACTTTATTAAAGTTGATTTATGTGGCTCTGCATCTTTGCTAAGATTCAAAAACATTATAGCAAAAAGTATAAGCACCATAATTGCACCCATGTAAACAATAAAATTTACGATAGCTAAAAACTGAGCGTTTAATAAAATATAATGACAAGTAATTGTAAAGAATGTCATTACCATGTACAATGCACTATGTATTGGATTCTTTGCGAATACAACTAGTAGCGCAAACAACACCGTCATGAAACCTAATAGGTAAAAAATAGATTCGTTCATTATTTTATTGTTGGTTCTAATAATTTATCTTTTCCGAATATAAATGTATCTCTGCTGTAATCTGCCTTTGCAATATTACCATCTAAATAAATAGCTTCCTTAGGGCAAGCCTCCTCACAGAAACCACAGAATATACAACGCAACATATTTATCTCATATACTGCTGCATATTTCTCTTCTCTATACAAATGCTCTTCACCTTTTTGTCTTTCAGCTGCTGTCATTGTAATCGCTTCAGCTGGGCATGATAATGCACACAAACCACAAGCTGTACAACGCTCTTTGCCATCTTCATCTCTTTTTAATGAATGCAATCCTCTAAAGTTTTCAGAAAATTCTCTTTCAACTTCAGGGTAAAATATAGTAGCTTTTTTACTGAAGAAATGTTTTAATGTAATTCCTAATCCTTGAAAGATTGCAGGCAAATACATCCTCTCCCAGAAGTTCATCTTCTTCTGCTCAATTACTTTCTTACGATTCGTTAATGAATTCATGTTTTATTAATTATCCTTTTAAGATGATGACTAAACCTGTAATTACTATGTTGATGATTGACAATGGTATTAAAATATTCCATCCTAATTTCATCAACTGATCATAACGGAAACGCGGAACTGTCCAACGTACCCATATAAAGAAAAATATGAAAAATAAAATCTTTGCAAACATTGCAACTACACCTAAGATTGCTGCTAAATTCGGATTTGAAATTAGATGCATACCAGGGAAATTATATCCACCAAAGTATAAGGTTGCCATTACTGCGGATGTTACAAACATATTGATGTACTCTGCGAATAGGTAAAAACCCAATTTCATTGAAGAGTATTCTGTATGGTGACCACCTACTAATTCTGTTTCACATTCTGGTAAATCGAAAGGTGTACGATTCGTTTCAGCAAACGAACAAATTAAAAATATTAGAAATCCTAATGGTTGATAAAAAACGTTCCAACTTATTCCTGATTGTTGTGCAGAAATTTCTCGCATACTTAAGGTGCCTGTTACCATTAATAATGCGATAATCGAAAGTCCCATCGCAATTTCGTATGAAATATTTTGTGATGCTGCTCTAATTGCACCTAATAAAGAAAACTTATTATTCGAAGCCCAACCACCAATCATAATACCATAAACACCTAATGATACTACACCAAAGATGTATAATAATCCTACGTTGATATCTGCAACTTGTAATTCAATTATTCTACCACCAATGTTTAAGTCTTGACCCCAAGGAATTACTGCTGATGTAATACATGCGGTTAACATACTTAACGAAGGACCTAAAATAAATAAGAAAGTACCTGCATGTGTAGGTATGATTTCCTCTTTAGTAAATAACTTAACGCCATCTGCTAATGGTTGTAATAATCCCCAAGGTCCAGCTCTATTCGGACCTACACGATCTTGAAAAAATCCAGCAAATTTTCTCTCTGCTAATGTAGTGTACATGGCGATCGCTAAACTCACACCAAGTATTACAGAGATTAAAATTATTTTTTCTATTATTAATGCTATATCCATTTTCAATTCTATTAGAATTCTGATTGCTAAGAATTAGATTTCTTTTTACTGTTTATTTTTATTGAACATCTTTTTATTTGCTTCAATTAAATCCGGATCTTTTTCAACAACCGGTAACATATGAGGCATCTCATAATGATTTGAAGCTATTACTGAAGTGTCTTCGATTTTTCTCGGACCTTCAATTTCCCAATCAGATGTTTTCTTTTTATCAAATCGACAAGTATTACAAATGAAACTCTCTACTTCACCGTAAACATCTTTTCTACCTGTAACTCTTAATACATCATCTCCTTTGTACCACAATACAACTTTACCAGAGCACTTCGGATTTTCGCAATTTCTATGAGCGTCTACTGGTTTAGAAAACCATACTCTATTTTTGAATCTGAAAGTTTTATCAGTTAATGCACCTACCGGACAAACATCGATAACGTTTCCAGAGAAATCATTTTCAATTGCATTTTCTATGTAGGTAGAAATTTCTGCTTTATCACCTCTATTTAAAATACCATGTACTCTATTATCAGTAATTTGATCTGCAGTATAAACACAACGATAACATAAAATACATCTGTTCATATGAAGTTGTATTTTATCACCAATATCAATTCTATCGAATGTTCTTCTATCGAATTCATATCGAGTATCAGATGTGCCGTGTTCGAATGCTAAATTTTGTAAATCACATTCACCAGCTTGATCACAAACTGGGCAATCTAATGGGTGATTGATAAGCAACATTTCAACTACACCTTTTCTTGCTTCAAGAACTTCAGGTGATGATTTACTTTCTACTTCCATACCATCCATCACTTGTGTTTGACAAGATGCTACTAACTTTGGCATCGGACGTGGATCTTTTTCAGAACCTTTCGAAACCTTTACTAAACAAGTACGGCATTTACCACCGCTACCTTTCAGTTTTGAATAATAACACATTGCAGGTGGAACTAATTCACCACCAATCATGCGTGCTGCATTTAATATGGTAGTTCCTTGTTCTACTTCGATGGATTGACCATCAATGGTCACTTTTAATTTGTCTGCCATCATTATTAGTATTGAGTATTGAGTATTGAGTACTGAGATGCACTTTAAACTCGACTATTTTCGTTTTTCTATTTTCTAATTTCTTTTATCACTAAGCTAATATCGCTTCGTGCTCTGGCTTTAATCCGAAGTTGCGTGTTTGACTCAACTTTGGTTCATTAACGTGCCATTCAAATTCATCTCTGAAATGTCTGATAGCACTTGCTACTGGCCAAGCAGCAGCATCACCCAATGGGCAAATAGTATTGCCTTCAATTTTTTTAGATACATCAACTAATAAATCGATGTCGCTCATTTTACCATGACCATATTCTAGTCTGTGTAAAATTTTCTCCATCCAGCCCGTACCTTCTCTACAAGGAGAACATTGGCCACATGATTCATGATGATAAAATCTAGAAAAATTCCAAGTATTTCTTACAATACAACTGTCTTCATCGTAAACAATAAATCCGCCTGAACCTAACATCGTACCAGTAGCAAAACCACCATCTGATAAAGATTCATACGTCATTAATCTTTGTTCACCTGCCGCAGTTTTCAAAATTAAATTAGCAGGTAGAATTGGAACTGACGAACCACCAGCTACTACTGCTTTTAATTTTTTACCATTTTTTATTCCACCGCAATATTGATCAGAGTAAATAAATTCTTCAACAGAAACTCCTAATTCGATTTCATAAACACCAGGGTTATTAATATGTCCTGATGCAGAAATTAATTTTGTTCCAGTACTTCTACCATTACCTACTTTTGCATATTCATCACCTGTCATGTTAACAATATGAGGAACTGCTGCAATGGTTTCTACGTTATTTACAACAGTAGGGCATGCGTATAAACCAGCAATAGCTGGGAACGGAGGTTTAATACGTGGGTTACCACGCTTACCTTCTAAAGATTCTAATAAAGCTGTTTCTTCACCACAGATATATGCACCCGCACCAGCATGAACATATAGATCTAAATTATATCCAGTTCCTAAAATATTTTTACCCAACCAACCATTAGCATAAGCTTCAGCGATTGCTTTTTCTAAAATTCTAAGAACATAAAAATATTCACCACGGATGTAGATATATGATGTATTAGCACCTAATGCAAAACTTGAAGTAATCATACCCTCAATTAATGAATGAGGAATTTTTTCCATCAAGTATCTATCTTTAAAAGTACCTGGTTCAGACTCGTCGGCATTACATACCAAATAACGAGGCTTACCTTCTGGCTTCGCCAAAAAACTCCATTTCATACCAGTAGGGAAACCAGCTCCACCTCTACCTCTTAAGCCTGATTTTTTTACCTCTTCTACTATATCTTCTGGCGACATAGTTTTCAAAGCTTTTTCTACTGATGCGTATCCACCTTTCTTACGATATACATCATAAGATTGAATACCTGGTTCATCTATGTGTTCTAATAAAATTCTTCTTGACATATTTTATTATATCGTATCTACGTATGAACGTAATCTGTTTTCTGATTTCATTTTTTCTAACATGGTATCAACTTTTTCATTCGTTAAATTTTCGAAATAGTCTCTACCACATTGTAACATTGGTGCAGTACCACAAGAACCTAAACATTCAACTTCTTTTAAAGTGAACATTCCATCGGCAGTAGTTTCACCAACTTTAATATTTAATTTTTGCTCTAAATATTTTACTAAATCTTCTGCTCCATTAATTGCACATGGACCAGTATGACAAACTTCTAAAACACATTTACCAACAGGTTTTAAATTGAACATAGAGTAGAACGATGCTACTTCGTAAACTTCAATTGGTTTTAGTTGCAATACCTCTGCAACATGATCCATTGTTTCTGTGCTTAACCATCCACCGAACTCAGCTTGCGCCAAATGCAAAACAGGAATCAATGCTGATTTATGTTTTCCTTCAGGGTATCGAGCAATCATCTGATTGATGATTTCTAATGTTTCTTTTGAAAATTTGCTGCTCATTTTTATGCGTCTAATTCTCCTGCAATAACGTTTAAACTACTCATGGTGATAATTGCATCAGACAATAATTGTCCTTTGCACATCTCAGCAAAAGCTTGATAAATAATAAAGCATGGTCTGCGGAAGTGTAGTCTAAATGGAGATCTACCTCCTTGTGAAATTAAGTAAAAACCTAATTCACCATTACCACCTTCTACAGCATGATATACTTCACCTTTTGGAACTTCTACTTCACCCATCACAATTTTAAAGTGATAGATTAAAGCTTCCATATTATTATATACTTGTTCTTTTGGAGGCAAATAAAATTCAGGAACATCAGCATGGAAAATTCCTTTTTCTTCTTTTTCCATTTTTACCAAAGCCTGTTCGATTAATCTTAAACTTTGTTTGATTTCTTCATTTCTTACCATGAATCTATCGTACGTATCACCAGTAGTACCTACAGGTATTTCGAAATCAAATTCATTGTAAGAAGAATACGGACTTGTTGCACGTAAATCATAATCAACGCCAGCAGCTCTTAAGCATGGGCCAGTGAAGCCATAGTTTAATGCATCTTCAGCAGATATAGGACCTACATCTTTAGTACGATCAATAAAGATTCTATTTCTATTAAATAGATCTTCAAAAGTTTTTAAAATTGGTGGGAAATCTTTTAAGAATTTCTTGATTTTTGCAATTGCTTTCTCGTTGAAATCTCTTTCGAAGCCACCCACTCTACCGAAGTTTGTTGTTAAACGTGCACCACAAATTTCTTCGTAAATTTCATAAATATGTTCACGCTCTTGCATCAAATACAAGAATCCAGTAAATGCACCTGTATCTACACCTAATATACCATTGCAAATTAAGTGGTCAGAAATACGAGCTAACTCCATTACGATGATTCGCATGTAGTCAACTCTTTTTGGAGTCTCTACACCTAGCAACTTCTCTACTGTCATATGCCATCCGAAGTTATTAATCGGAGAAGAACAGTAATTCATTCTATCAGTAAGAGGAGTTATTTGGTAATAAGGTCTGTGTTCTGCAATTTTTTCGAAAGCACGATGAATATATCCGATAGTAGATTCTGCACTTACTATGCGTTCACCATCCATCTCTAACACGTTTTGAAATACACCGTGTGTGGCAGGGTGAGTCGGACCAAGATTTAGGGTCGTGGTTTCTTTCTCTAATGAATCTTCACCTAATTGAATATGCGCCATTTTTTTATGCTTATGTTATCTACCGAAGTAGCTATCGTCTTTATCAACTCTGTTAGGGTCTTCTAATGGAAATTCTTTTCTTAATGGAAAAGCTACCATATCGTCGACATTTAAAATTCTTTTTAAGTTAGGGTGACCTTCAAAGATAATTCCGAAGAAATCATAGGTCTCTCTTTCTTGCCAATTTGCAGATCTATAAAGTTTGCAAGCGGTTGGTATTTTCGGATTAGATTCAGGTAAGAAAACTTTAATTCTTAATCTAAAATCGTTTTCCATGCTATGAACATGATATACAACAGCAAGTTGTTTTTCATCAGCATAATGAACACCACAAACATCAGTTAAGAATCTGAATCTGTAAGTTTCATTTTCGTTTAGGTAAGTAAGAATCGGAATGATTTGATCTTTGTTGGTGTGAAATGACAAAAGACCGTATTGCTCTTCAATATTTTGAATAGCGTTACCATACTTCGATTGCAAATCACTTATTAAACTATCTTTATCTATAGCCATGATTATTGAATTCCGTATTGTGCTAATAATTCTTGATATTCTGGTAGGTTTCTTCTTCTCATTGGTTCGTTTTTAACCAAATCTTGAATTCTATTGAAACCATCGATAATTGCTTCTGGTCTTGGAGGGCAACCTGGAACGTAAACATCCACCGGAATAACTTCGTCGATACCTTGCATTACGCTGTATGTGTCGAAAATACCACCTGATGAAGCGCATGCACCAACAGCAATAACCCAACGAGGCTCAGCCATCTGTAAATAAACCTGACGTAGAATTGGCCCCATTTTTTTAGCTATGGTACCCATCACCATTAATAAATCTGCTTGACGAGGAGAGAAACTAGGTCTCTCAGAACCAAAACGAGCAAAATCATAATGTGATC
>JBKCCA010000285.1:0-3893 GCA_046305595.1 bacterium | reverse complement strand
GTTTTTCATTGCTAATATTTAGTTCATTTGACAATTCAGTTAAGACTAATACAAAGAAAAAACCTAAAAATGTCATTCTATTAATTGGTGACGGCATGGGATTAAGTCAAGTTAGTTATGCAATTGTTAATGCAAACGAGCGAATGAATTTCGAACGTTTCAAACAACTAGGTATGAGCAAAACTGCAGCATCGAATCATAAGATTACAGATTCAGCAGCAGGTGCCACTGCATTATCGACTGGTAAGAAAACTTACAATGGAGCAATAGCCGTTGACGATAATAAACAAGCTTTACCTACCATCTTAGAATTAGCTGAAAAGAAAGGTATGGCAACTGGTATGATTGCTACTTGTGCTATTACACATGCTACTCCTGCTTCATTTATCGCGCATAGAGAATCACGTGAATTGTATGAAGACATTGCATTAGATTTCTTGAATACAGAGATTGATTTATTTATTGGAGGCGGATTAGATCATTTCAGTAAAAGAAAAGATAATAAAGATTTAGTGCAAGCATTAAAAGATAGAGAGTATAATGTGATCACTAATGTAAATGATTTATACTCGTATAACAGTCCGAAAAAACTCGCTGCCCTCATAGCCCCTAAACATCTAACAACAATGACTGATGGTAGAGGGAATTATTTAGAAAAGGCAACCGAATTAGGTATTAATATTTTATCAAAAGACCCTGATGGTTTCTTTTTGATGGTGGAGGGATCGCAGATTGATTGGGGCGGACATGCGAATGATGCGGAGTATGTTAGAACAGAGGTGATGGATTTTGATAGAGCTATAAAAGTAGCCTTAGATTTTGCAGAGAAAGATGGTAATACATTAGTTATTGTGACAGCAGATCATGAGACTGGCGGACTAGCATTGAGTGGTAATGAAGAAGATAAAACTCAAAATAAAATAGAACCTAAATTCACCACTAAAAATCATACTGGAGTAATGGTTCCGGTATATTCCTATGGTCCGGGTTCAGAAAAACTCGAAGGTATTTTCGAAAACACATTCATTTTTAATGTGATGAAAGAATCATTAAGAATCAAATAACTGCTAAATCAAAATTGATATGAAAAAAATAATCTTAATCTTATTAACTATCGGTATCACATTTAGTGCATGCAAGCAAGATCATTCAAAAATTCAAGCTGAAGCGCAAGCATTTATTGATAGTTATACCACAGAATATTTGAAATTATATACAGCATCATCAGAGGCTCAATGGAAATCAAATATTGAAATTATAGAAGGTGATACGACCAATGCTAAAGCTACTGAAAGAGCGAATGAAGCATATGCAATATTTACAGGAAGTGCTGAAAATATTGAGAATGCGCGTAAATTTTTAGAACACAAAAAGCATTTAACAGCAGCACAAGTAAGGCAATTAGAAGTAATTCTTTTTGCTGCGGCAAATAATCCGCAGACAGTAAAAGAATTAGTAAAAGAACGAATACAAGCCGAGACTGCGCAAACTGAAAAATTATTCGGATACGATTTTAAGTTAGATGGAAAATCTGTTTCAACGAACGAACTTGATGAGATATTAAAAAGCTCTAACAATTTAGATGAAAGAAGAAAAGCTTGGGAGTCAAGCAAAGAAGTGGGTAAAGGTTTGAAAGATGGTTTAGTGAATTTACGTAAACTACGTAATGAAACAGTAAAGGCTTTGGGTTATAGTGATTATTATAGCTATCAAGTTTCTGAATATGGTATGAGTAATGAAGAAATGATAGAATTAATGCGTAAAATCAATTCTGAGTTACGCCCATTATTTAGAGAATTACATACTTATGCTCGATATGAATTAGCCAAGAAATACAATGTAAAAGAAGTACCCGATTATATTCCTGCTGATTGGTTGACCAACAGATGGGCACAAGATTGGAGTTCGATGGTAACCGTTGAGGGATTAGATATTGAATCAATATTAAAAACAAAATCACCTGAGTGGATAGTAAAAGAGGGAGAGAATTTTTACAAGTCATTAGGTTATCCTGAGCTTCCAGCATCATTCTGGGAGAAATCAAGTTTATATCCATTACCTGCTGGCTCAAAAATTAAAAAGAACAATCACGCTTCGGCATGGCATATGAATTTAAACGAAGACGTAAGAAGTTTAATGAGTGTAGAACCCAATGCAGAATGGTTTGAGACATCTAATCATGAACTAGGGCATATCTATTATTACATGACCTATACGAATAAAGATGTACCTCCATTATTAAGAGGTGGTGCTAATAGAGCGTATCATGAAGCGATGGGAAGTTTAATGGGATTAGCAGCTACACAAAAGCCGTTCTTAGTAGAGCGAGGATTAGTAGATAAAGATGCGAAGGTAGATCAGATTCAAAATTTATTAAAAGAGGCATTAAACTATGCGGTATTTATTCCTTTTTCTGCTGGGGTAATGAGTGAATTTGAAAAATCATTATACACTGATAATTTACCAGCGTCTGAATTTAATAAAAGATGGTGGGAGCTAGTGAAACAATATCAAGGAGTAGTGTCACCAAGTGATAGAGGAGAAGAGTATTGTGATGCAGCTACGAAGACACATATTAATGATGATGCTGCACAGTATTATGATTATGCTTTATCATATGTAATCTTGTTTCAATTACATGATCATATTGCTAAAAATATTTTAAAGCAAGACCCAAGAGCTACGAACTATTGGGGTAACAAAGAAGTAGGGGAGTTTTTGAAATCAATCATGTACCCAGGTGCTTCTGAAGATTGGAGAAAAGTATTGAAAGAAAAAACAGGTGAAGACTTAAATGCAAAGGCTATGCTTTCTTATTTTGAACCATTGATGGCTCATTTAAAAGAAGTAAATAAAGGCAGAAAATACACTATGTAATTCTGTTTAATTATAGAGTTTTTTTAATACTCCAATACCTTCTGTGACCATTGCCCATGTATCTATATCAAATGATATATGGGCAGCTCCAGAAGTACTCAATCCGCCCGCAATTTCATGATTACTTAAATACTCAATCATGTATTCAAATGTTGGGTTATGTCCGGTGATTATCACCCTCTCATATTGATCTTCAATCGTATTAATTACATTTAAAAGTACTGAGATATTCGACTCATAAATCACTTCTTTTTTAACGATTGATTTTTCGTCAATATCTAATATTCTTGCTAAAATTTTCGCTGTTTGAAAGGCTCTTTTTGCAGAGCTACTGATAATTAAATCTGGATTAAATTTGTTCTCTTTTAATTCTTTAGCAAGCTCATTAACATCTTCAATGCCTCTATCTATAAGCTTTCTATCGAAATCATGCTGATCAATTTTAATTTGTTCAGCCTTGCCATGTCGAACTAATATTAAAGATTTCATATTGATTTATTTATCATCTGTGCTAATAAGTCGATGTTTTGATTGTTCATGCAATTGAAGTGATTCTTCGGACAAGTTTGATGTCCGATTTTACTACAAGGTCTACAAGCCAAATCTTTTACTTCAAAATTATGATGTTCAGTTTTATAAGGGTACATACCAAATTCAGGTACTGTATTTCCCCATACTGCATATACTTCTTTTTTAAATGCAGAAGCGATATGCATTAAGCCAGTATCATGAGAAATAATACTTTCTGCTTGTTGAACTAATGATGCTGATTCGTTTAATTTGAATTTACCACAAGCAGAAAATATTCTGTTTGAATCAATTTTTACGAGTTCATCAGCAATTGTGGCATCTTCTTTACCACCCATTAAAATGATGGGTTTAGTAATTTTTTGACAAAGTTCTTTAAGCTTCTCTAGGGGCAATCGCTTTGTTGCATGTTGAGCTCCAATCACTAAGCCTACATAGCCATTATATAAAAATGTAGGTAATGATTTTATTTCAACCTTATCATTTTC
>JBKCCA010000284.1:0-3378 GCA_046305595.1 bacterium | reverse complement strand
GTCGTAGAAGTTACCTTCGATGGGTGTATAATCGATATAGTCTGATTTATTTGATTTAAAGGCGATCATATAATCATAGATGCCTTGCTTTAAGTATATGTTGGTTTCGTAACGGCCGCTTCTGAGATTGTATTTCATCATTGAATTATCATCAGCCTGCCAATTATTAAATCGACCTAAAACATAATAGTTTCCGTATGGGTTTTGCGTACCATAATAATAGCTAAAATGCATACTCACATAATCACCATTCAAAGTTCCATTACCTAAGTCAGAACGATCAATAAAATAATTACCATTTAAGTCCATCTCTTCAACATATCTATATAAATTCTTAGGCTGATCTTCTACCACATAAATATCCCAAATAGAATCATTATCAATTCTCGCTAATCGCTCGGTTAGAAATCGTGTACTACGAATATCAAATCTACGATGCTCGTTTAATCCGTTGAAAACATTAGCATCTACGTGATCATAGGTTATGCTTTCCTGATCATAAAATGAAGGACGAGTGTTTAAAAATGAAGCAATCCAATTATTGTTTTGCATCACCAATACTTTGAATTGATCGAAAGGATTATCGATTTTAAAATCTTGTTTATAAATTTTTAAATCGATTTTTTGCTTCTTATTTCTATCGTTTACTACTGTGCTTCTTCTAAGTTCAGTGGCAATGTTTACGAAATTTTGATAGATTATAAATCGTTTCGAGAAAACCACTTGCTGATCATTATCAACAGAGTAAACTTTCAAAATATAATTACCAGAAATTCTGAATCGAATATCTTGATTAGGTATTTCTAAATCATAATGAACATAGGGCTGTATGGTGTTTGATGAGAAACGATAATTCGTAATAAAATTTCTATTGAATCCGCCTTCTAAATAATCGTTTGGTGATATACTACTGATTGTCCAGTCGGCATTACAATGCTCAACCGTATACGTATAGTTCCCATAATCATTCGATAAATTATCGAATTGCAAGAGTAGTTTTTCAGAGCTATTCAATGGTAACATCGGGAAACTTTGCTCTCTCTTTGTATTATAAAACATGACTGTTCTAATAAAGAAATCATCTATGCGTTCAGTTTGTACTTGTGCATACAAATCAATAGAACTATAAATAATTACTATAAATAGAAAGAGTTTCCTCATAAATTATTCTTCCAATTGCATTAATTGCTCGGCTATTTCCTCCCACTTATTTTGTAAATCAGCCAAGTCATTTTTCACCGATTCGTATTTTTTATTTAGATCATTCAATTTGTTGACATCCGAATAATTCTCTTCTAAAGACAAAAGTTCTTCAATCTCTTTCTTCGAGAGCTCAGCATTTGCAATACTCTCCTCAATTTTCTTGATCTCATTATTCAATTTTTTCAATTGATTTTTCTTCTGATCATTTTCTTCGGATGATGCTTCTTTTTTAGGCTTCTGCTCCTTTGGTTTTTCAACTACGACTTGAGTTTTCTCTTCCTTTAAACGTTTCGCTAACCACTCTTCGTATTCTTTATAAGTACCTGGGTACTCTTTTATTTTTTGATCTTCGATGTACCAGATTTTATTCGCCACATTATCGAGCATGTATCTATCGTGAGAAACGATGATCATCGTGCCTTCAAACTGTTGTAATGCTTGAATTAAAATGTTCACCGACTGTATGTCTAAGTGGTTGGTAGGCTCATCGAATATTAAAAAGTTCGCATCTGAAGTAATAACTTTCGCTAATGCTACACGAGATTTCTCACCTCCTGACAATACTTTAATTCTCTTAAACACATCATCGCCTGAAAACAAGAAACATCCTAATAAAGATCTAATCTCAGTCTCTGTATATGCTGGTGCAAAGTTCTTCAACTCTGATAATATATCATTCTCTAAATGCAATGATTCTAGCTGATGCTGCGCAAAGAACGACTGTGTAACGTTATGTCCGGTTACCACCGTACCCTCATAAGGCTCTGTACCAGCAATTATTCTAAGCACTGTCGACTTACCTTTACCATTGGCACCAATCAATGCAATCTTATCCCCTTTTTCAATAGTGGCAAATGCATCATTTATAATTGGAGTATTCGGGAATGATTTTGTTGCATGCTCTAACATACAAACATGTCTACCACTTGTCTTCGAGAATTTAAATCTGAAGTTAACCGCTGCCTTGTCTTCTTCGACCGCATCTACCCTTTCTAATTTATCTAAAGCTTTGATTCTCGATTGCGCCATTTTAGCTTTCGAAGCTTTCGCTCTAAAGCGATCAATCAATTTCTCTTGCTCTTTAATGTATTGCTGTTGATTTTGATATTGACCTTTCTGAATTTCAGATCTTAAAGCTTTCTCTTCTAAGTAAAATGAATAGTTACCTGAGTATATGGTAAGGTCAGCGCGTGCCGATTCTACAATACGTGTGACAGTTCTATCTAAGAAATATCTATCGTGAGATACGATGATATAAGCACCTTCAAAAGCATTTAAATATTCTTCTAACCATTTAATAGAGGGTAAGTCTAAGTGGTTGGTAGGCTCATCGAGTAATAATAAATCGGGTTGTTGCAATAAAATCTTTGCCAACATCACACGCATTCTCCATCCTCCTGAGAAAGATGAAAGCGGTCTTTTTGTTTGCTCGTCAGTAAATCCAAGTCCGGCTAAGATCTGCTCTGCCTTGTATTGAATGTTATATCCGTCTAAAGCCTCAAACTCTTCTTGTAGCTTACTTAATTTCTCTATGATTTGATCTGAATAATCAGTTTCTAATTGCTTGATAATTTCTTCAATTTGATCATGCAATTTATTCTGACGTTCAAAGGCTTCCATCGCCACGTGTAGAATAGAAAATTCAGATTGATAAGAAAGCAAATCTTGATTCAAGTAACCGACTTTCAAATCCTTAGACTTCGAAACCGTTCCACTTGTAGGCTTATATTCACCTACCAAAATTCTCAATAAGGTAGTTTTACCTGTACCATTCGCCCCTATTAATCCGATTTTCTCATTCGGCTTAATATGCCAATTCACACTATCATACAAAGTTCTTGACCCGAACTCAAAGGTTACGTCGTTTAATGCTATCACAATTTCAAATAAATCACAAAGATAAGAAAATAGGCTTAGCATTTGATTTTTTGCTATTTTAGCCTGAAAAAAGAGATGGATCAGAGATTAGTAGCATTCGAACGACTTTTAAACATCATGGATGAATTGAGGGCCAAATGCCCTTGGGACATGAAACAGACCATGGAGAGCTTGCGTCATTTGACGATTGAAGAGGTTTATGAGTTATCTGACGCTATATTAGAATGCGATAAAAACGAAATAAAAAAAGAGCTAGGTGACATTATGTTGCACCTCGTTTTTTATTCTAAGATTGCT
>JBKCCA010000283.1:0-2607 GCA_046305595.1 bacterium | reverse complement strand
AAATAATCCTGTATTTAATAAGTTGACTAATGACTTAATTTCTTTGAGATTTACTCAAAAGATTATGGAACAGGTAAATGAAAGGTACTTGAAGATCAGTGGACAAACACAACAAGTATCAGTTGAACTATACAAGGTATTGAGTCAGCACCCCAAATTAGATCAATTTATGAAAGATCGATTGTTGAATTTTGTGTCAGCTATGTATTCAACAGCTAATGATCTATTAGATTGTAGTAATAATATTGAGCGATTATGTCGATTAAAAATGATGGTATCTGAAATTACGCAGATAAATAATTTAATGTTAATGTGTTTTCAATTAGGCATGTTAAGTTCAGATATGTGTATTGATTACGGACAAAAGTTAGAGTTTGTGAAAATTGACCTTAAAGTATTGGTTGATTTGCAAGATGAGCAGGTAAAGAAAGATTTAAAAATTGATACAGATGATGATCAATTAAATTGGGATGATTTTTAAACAAAAACGCCCGATTAACGGGCGTTTAAATATTTATTTTAATAAGTTTTTCCAACTTGTTTTTTCAGCTATCAATTTGCTTAGAGTATCGATTGAAATTCTTTCTTGTTCCATACTATCTCTATGTCTAATTGTAACCGTATTATTTTCTAAACTTTCATAATCTACAGTAATACAGAAAGGAGTACCTATTGCATCTTGTCTACGGTATCTTTTACCAATTGAATCTTTCTCATCATATTGAACATTGAAATCTAATTTCAATTCATTCATGATTTCTCTTGCTTTTTCAGGTAAGCCATCTTTTTTAGTTAATGGCATAACAGTAGCTTTTACTGGTGCAAGAGCTGGATGGAATTTCAAAACTACTCTTGAGTCTTTCTTATCGCCTTCACTTAAATCTTCTTCTTTAAATGCAGAGCACATCGTAAGTAAAAACATTCTATCTAAGCCGATAGATGTTTCGATCACATATGGTATGTAGTTTTGATTAATTTCTGGGTCAAAGAATTGCATTTTCTTGCCAGAGAATTCTTGATGTTGTTTTAAATCGAAATCTGTACGTGAATGAATACCTTCAACCTCTTTAAATCCGAATGGGAAATCGAATTCAATATCTACTGCTGCATTTGCATAATGAGCAAGTTTTGCATGATCATGGTATCTATAGCTACTAGCATCTGTGCCTAAAGCTAAATGCCATTTTAATCTAGCTTCTTTCCAGTATTTATACCATTCCATTTCTGTGCCTGGGCGAACAAAGAACTGCATCTCCATTTGTTCAAATTCACGCATACGCATTATGAACTGACGCGCAATAACTTCGTTTCTGAATGCTTTACCTATTTGAGCGATGCCAAAAGGGATTTTCATTCTTCCGGTTTTTTGTACGTTTAAGAAATTAACAAAAATACCTTGAGCTGTTTCTGGTCTTAAGTAGACAGCATCTGCATCTTCAGCTAATGAGCCAAACTGTGTGCTAAACATCAAATTGAATTGTCGCACATCTGTCCAGTTTTTGGTCCCTGAAATCGGACAAACAATTTCATGAGCTACAATGATATCTTTTAGGGCAGTTAAATTATCGGCTTTTAAGGCTTCATCAAGTTCGTTTTGTAATTGCTCCGCTTTTTGAGTTTTACCGTCTTTTTCATAGCGAGCAATTTTATCTTCTATCAGATTATCAGCACGATATCTCTTTTTTGAATCTTTATTGTCGATCATAGGGTCATTAAACCCATCAACGTGACCTGATGCTTTCCAAATTTTAGGGTGCATAAAAATAGCAGAATCAATACCTACAATATTTTCATGCATTTGTACCATTGCTTTCCACCAATATTGGCGTAAGTTATTTTTTAATTCAACACCATTTTGGCCGTAATCATATACTGCTCCAAGTCCATCATAAATCTCACTACTAGGAAAAACAAAGCCATATTCTTTTGCATGGCTTACAACTTTTTTAAATATTTCTTCGCTCATAATCTGTCGCAAATTAAGGGCTTTAAACAGTTTTTAAAAATTAAAGATAAAGGGCTGCTTATCAACAACAAAGATGGGTGCAAAAAACATACATTAGCCTTAATGCTGAAATAATAAGCCACTGATTACCGTTTATACTTAACTGCTATTAAATTGCATATTAAATAAACTAAGATTGGTTACCGTATTAACAACACAATACACCGAAAGGTTACAATACATTTTAACTGAACTATTGGGTAATCGCCTTGGTATAAGTTATGCTGTTACCACAAATATTAACGAATTTAATGCTTCTACTGGAGTTAAAATAAACTACACTTCAACCCAACAAGAAAATAGCCTAAAAATTATACCTATAGATTTATTGTTTGAGAATAACATAAATAAACAAAAGATTGATGTTGCAAATGATGAAACGTGGCATACAATTTTATGGCCAAATAAAACAAGTGAAATACCATTTGATGTATTTGCTGCATCATTTTATTTACTAAGCAGGTATGAGGAATACGAACACTCAAAAAGAGATGAACACGGACGATTTGAAGCGAAGAATAGCATCGCGTTTAAATATGATTTCCTTCAATTTCCTTTGATAGATCACTGGTGTGAGATGCTAAAAAAAGAATTAAAAGCAA
>JBKCCA010000282.1:0-4731 GCA_046305595.1 bacterium | reverse complement strand
AAAGAGAGATTAGAGTGGGAGGCAGAATACGATTGTATTAAGCAGTTCCGTGAATGGATAATTTCGTCGGCAATTGCAACAGATGAAGAATTATCAAGCATAGAAACAGAAGCGAAAAAATATGTGCGCGAATGCCAAAAGGAAATTTGGGAATCATTCAACGCACCAATAAAAGCAGAGGTTCTAGAAGTTGTTCAATTATTAGAAAACTTAGCAAATGAATCATCATTTGCAGCAAATATTTTAGAATTATCGAATAAATTAAAATCTACAACTGATGCTATTCGCAGAGATAATGTGATGTCGATTCGCAAAGCATTGCGTATAACTAGAAATGAAGATTCAACAGCAAGAAGAGAATTGCAAATTTGGTTGAGTCATCAAACAGAAGCGAATACTGATAGATATAATTCATATTTATTTACGAATACTGAACATTCAGCAATGAATGTTTCAGAAATAAAAGCACAATATTCAGAAGATGCAGCAATGGTTGATGGGAGAGAAGTGGTGCAAGCATGTTTCGATGCTGCGTTTGAAAGAGACCCAAGAGTATTAGCATTTGGTGAAGACGTAGGTAAAATCGGAGATGTTAACCAAGGCTTTGCAGGCTTGCAAGAAAAATTTGGTGAGATCAGAATTTCTGATACAGGTATTCGTGAAGCAACAATCATAGGTCAAGGTATAGGACTTGCGATGCGCGGATTGAGACCAATTGCAGAGATTCAATACTTAGATTATTTATTGTACGGATTGCAAACGATGAGTGATGATTTAGCATCATTGTCGTGGAGAACAAAAGCCGGACAAAAAGCACCATTGATTGTACGTACACGCGGACATAGATTAGAAGGTATTTGGCATTCGGGTTCACCAATCGGAATGATCTTACATTCATTAAGAGGTGTGCATGTATTAGTGCCACGTAACATGACACAAGCAGCTGGTTTCTATAATACTTTATTAAAGTCAGATGAACCTGCATTAGTGATAGAGTGCTTAAACGGATATAGATTGAAAGAACAGATGCCAGATAATATTGGCGAGTTCACAGTACCATTAGGTAAACCAGAAATTTTAACAGAAGGTAATGACATTACGATTGTAAGTTATGGTTCAACATTACGTATTGCAGAAGAAGCAATCGTTGAATTAAACAGCATGGGTATTTCTGTAGAATTGATTGACGTACAAAGTTTATTACCATTCGATATACATCATACAATTGTTGATTCATTGAAGAAAACCAATCGCATATTATTCTTAGACGAAGATGTGCCAGGTGGAGCAACATCATACATGATGCAACAAGTATTAGAAGAACAAAAGGGTTATTACTACTTAGATGCACCAGCAAGAACCTTAAGTGCAAAAGCACATCGCCCAGCATACGGAACAGATGGAGATTACTTCTCGAAACCGAGTGTAGATGATGTGGTGGAGGTAGTAATGGAAGTTATTGGTAGCTAAGGAGGCAAAGACGCCAAGATTTTATTACGCAAAGAAGGCAAAGTTTATAGCTCTGCCTTCTTTATATTTTGACACGCTTTCAAGAAGTTTGCTTTGCTCCCTCTGCGTTATTTTAACTTTGCGTCTTTGCGTGAACCTCGGCGTCTTTGCTCCCTTAAACCCCACTGACTTTCCCAATTAATACCGCATCAAGAATCACCACCGCCGCCATTGCCTCCACTATCACCACCGCTCTCGGCAATACACACGGATCATGACGCCCTTCATTCTGCAATTCGATTTCTTCAGAATTTTTATTGACTGATTTTTGTTTTTTCAGGATGGTAGCAACTGGTTTGAAAGCTACGTTGAAATATATGTCTTCGCCGTTACTAATGCCTCCTTGTATACCTCCCGAATGATTGGTTTTGGTTCTTACTTTATTTTCCTCGATGTAAAATTCATCGTTGTTTTCTGATCCTTTTAATTTTGCACCTTCAAATCCTGAGCCGTACTCAAAACCCTGTGCTGCATTAATACTCAGCATCGCATGTGCTAATGTTGCTTGTAATTTATCGAAGACTGGTTCTCCAATTCCTGCTGGCATGTTTTTAATGATGCATTGAATGCTGCCACCAACTGTATCTCCTTCTTTTTTTGCCTCTTCAATTTTCGCAATGAATTTTTGGGCCATATTATCATCCGGACATCTAACTATATTGCTTTCAGTCTTTGATAAATCTAAAGAGGTATAATGTTTTTCTAAACTTAAATCGGCAACTGATTTTACAAATGCCTGTATGTTGATATTGTATTTTTTTAATATTTGTTTTGCTAATGCTCCCGCTAAAACCCTTGCTACCGTTTCTCTTGCTGATGATCGGCCTCCACCTCTGTAATCTCTGATACCATACTTTGCTTCGTATGTATAATCTGCATGTGATGGTCTGTATGTTTCTTTTAAATAATTATAATCTTTTGACTTTGCATCATTGTTTCTTACCATCATGCAAATGGGTGTACCTAATGTTTTACCTTCAAATACTCCCGATAAAATCTCAAAAGATTCATCTTCTTTACGACCTGTAGTAATCGATGACTGTCCTGGTTTGCGGCGGTTTAATTCTGCTTGAATGAAATCGTAGTCGATTGTATTTCCAGCCGGACAACCATCTATCACCACACCGATTGCTTCGCCATGTGATTCGCCGAAAGTTGTTATTCTAAATATCGTTCCGAAACTATTCATGAATTTATTATCTTGTTGCAATGTACGAAGAAATTTGGGTATGATTTACTGACTACATTTTCATCGTCGAAACTCACTTTAGTTAATAGCATCAAAGGTGCAAAGCTCATAGCCATGCGGTGATCATGATAGGTGTTTATGAAAATACTTACGGGTATCTCTACATCCGAAGAATTTAATTCATAATAATTCTCATGCTCAATAATTCTTGCATTTATTTTTTGTAGTTCAATTTGTAAGGCTTCAATTCTGTTACTCTCCTTTATTTTCAAACTCTCGACACCTTTGAATTTTAAATTCTTTTTTTGAAATGCAAATAAACAGATGAGAGTTTGAGCTAAATCGGGGTAATTAATAAAGTCTATTATTTCTTCGGATGATTCGAATTTACCACCGCGTCTCAACTTTATACTTCCGTCTTGTTCAAAACTCGTTTGCACATTTAAGGCATTCATTATATCTGCGATTTTTGAATCACCTTGTATAGAATTTTTATGGTAGTTTTTTAATTTAATTTCATCTAATCCCAATGAAACAAAACTGTACCAATACGATGCAGATGACCAATCAGATTCTATGATGTATTCTTTTATTTTTGGTGATGCTTCTAAACATTCATCAATGATGATTTCATTTTCTATTTGTCGAGAATCAATTCCGAAATCATTCAACATTTTTAAAGTCATGTTGATGTAAGGCTCTGAAATTACTTCTTGCATCAATCTTAACTTCAATCCGTTTTTTATTCTATTCGAAATTAATAACAATGCCGAAACAAATTGTGAACTGATATTTGCATTTAACTCAATGACTTTATTGCATACTAGCTCTCGCCCTTTAATTGCAATGGGAGCGAAGCCTTCTTTCTCTAAATATTGAATGTCAGCACCCAATGAAATCAATGCCTCTATTAATTCTTTGATAGGTCTTTCTTTTAATCTCTCAGAACCCGTTAATGTAATTTCAGTGCCTTCTATACTTGCATAATGTGCAGCTAAAAATCTAATCGCTGCCCCCGAATGTTTACAATCAATCGTACCAAACTTTAAATCTAACGCCCCCTCTATAATCTTCGTATCATCCGAATTAGATAAATTTCTGATATCTAATTCTACATTCTTCATTCTACATCTTACATTCAGAATGAGTGCACGATTCGACTCCGACTTCGACCCCAATATCTCTATACTATTCATTGAAATAAGAAAGGTTATCTAAAATCAATTGTGAGATTTCTTCTTCAGAAACTTTTACATCTAAAGTAGGTTTTGATATTTCAGATATTAACGAAAAATTAATTTCAGCAAAATCGTTCTTCTTATCTTTTTGCATATAGGTTATTAGGTCAATAATCATATCTGCATTCACCTTTGCTGGTTCTATATTCTTACGAATCGACTCAATAATATAATCTGCTTGTTCTTTGCTTAAGCCACACTTAATTACCGATAGCTTAGTCTCTAAAATCATTCCCGCTGCTATCGCATGTCCGTGTAATATCCACTTCTCTCTCGATAACAAATACGACTCTATCGCATGCCCAATTGTATGTCCGAAGTTCAATGCCTTGCGAACATTCTGCTCATAAGGATCTTGCTCTGTAATTTTTAATTTTATTTGAATACTCTGATAAATTAATTCATCAATTTCTGGCAAGCCGTTTTCTAAATGACAAACAGCATCACGTAGATGCATATGGTCAGCTATGATTCCATGTTTCAATACCTCTGCAAATCCAGATCGTAATTCATGCTCATCTAATGAACCTAATAATTCTGGTATGATGAATATTGCTTTCGGATGAGAGAATGTACCAATATGATTTTTATAATGTTGAAGATCTATTCCGGTTTTACCACCCACACATGCATCAACCATCGCTAATAATGTAGTCGGAATATGAATGAAATCAATGCCTCGCATAAAAGTCGATGCTGCGAATGCTCCCATGTCTGTTATCACTCCGCCACCTAAATTGATAAGCAATGATTTGCGATTCAAATTAAAATCTTGCATCATACTCCATATACCAA
>JBKCCA010000281.1:0-2689 GCA_046305595.1 bacterium | reverse complement strand
TAAGCGGATTAGAAGTGTATGGGATGCAGAATATTTCGGAGGTTGTTAATTTCTTTAAAGGCGAGAGTAACATTACAGCTCTAGTCGTAAATCCGCGTGAAGATTTTTTCTTAAATCAAAGTATTACAGACATCGACTTTGGAGATGTAAAAGGTCAAGAGAATGTAAAACGTGCGATGGAGATTGCTGCTGCGGGCGGACATAATATAATTCTTATAGGTCCGCCTGGAGCCGGCAAAACCATGTTGGCAAAAAGATTACCAACCATATTGCCACCCTTGAATTTAAATGAATCATTAGAAACTACTAAAATACATTCAGTAGCAGGTAAACTAAAATCGAGCGATTCATTGATAGCGCGTAGACCTTTTAGAGCACCACATCATTCTATTTCAGACGTAGCACTTGTTGGTGGAGGTGGATTTCCGCAACCAGGTGAAATATCATTAGCTCATAACGGAGTATTATTTTTAGATGAACTGCCAGAATTTAAAAGATCAGTATTAGAAGTAATGCGTCAACCTTTAGAAGAACGAAAAGTGTCAATTGCTAGATCTAAATTTAGTGTTGATTACCCTGCTAGTTTTATGTTAGTGGCATCAATGAATCCATGTCCGTGTGGATACTTTAATCACCCCACAAAAGAATGTAGCTGCGGACCAGGAGTGGTGCAAAAATATTTAAGCAGAGTATCTGGACCATTACTTGATAGAATAGATATTCATTTAGAAGTAACGCCTGTTGATTTTAATGAATTAACGACCAATAGAAATTCAGAAAACAGTAATGAAATCAGAACGAGAGTTATGAAAGCAAGAAAAATTCAAGAAGAGAGATATCATGAATACGAAGAGATTCATAATAACGCTCAAATAAGTACAAAGCAAGTAAAAGAAATGTGTCAAATCTCAGATACTGGGAATGCACTTTTGCGCACAGCCATGGAACGTCTAAACTTATCTGCACGTGCATACGATAGAATATTAAAAGTATCGCGCACTATTGCAGACTTAGACGGCTCTGAAGAAATAAAAATCGAACACCTATCAGAGGCAATACAGTATAGGAGTTTAGATAGGGATGATTGGGGGAAATGATTTTCCATTAACTAGTAACTAGTAACTGGTTACTAGTCACTAGAATTTTATTTCTGTTCTTCGAGCAATGATTTTAGTTCTTCCAATTCCACATCTGGCTCCTCATAATTCATCAACGAATCTGGCACTACATAATCTCTTGCAGCGCCGCGTAATGATACTGATTTGAACATACCAATGGTATCGATCTCTTGCACCTTACCTCGCTTCACCATTAAGCCACCTATGAATTTGAAATAGTTGTGCATGTATGGTTTTAACTCTCCGTTTGGCAAGAACGAGTATTTGAATTTTTTTGGTTTCGGCACAATGCTAGCTAAGAAAATACTTTCGCCTAAGTTTAATTCTGAAGGGCGTTTGTTAAAATAAAATCTCGATGCTTCTGCTATACCGTAAACGTTAGGTGCCCACTCAATGATGTTCAAATACACTTCATACATTCTTTGCTTAGAACTCAATCGATTGTTTTCTATTAACCAAACAATGATCAATTCTTCTAGCTTTCTCGCGACTGTTTTATTTCTATTTAAGAAAACATTTTTTACTAATTGCATAGAGATGGTACTGCCACCTCGTTTGAATCTTTTCGCTACATAATTCGCAGCGATTGATTGACGAAATGCTTCTTCGTAAAACCCGCGATGTGAAAAGAATAATGGATCTTCGGTAGTGAGTAAAGCATTCTTAATGAAATTAGATATTTGATCATAAGGTACGAAATTCGGGTTCTCAGGACCAACAATTATTGGACGTGATGCTCTGTCTACTTCGTAAGGTATGTGAACAAAACTGCCATTGATTTTTGAGAAGTTTACATTGCCAAATTGCTCAATTGCAAAATCTTTTTTCTTTAACTCTGAATCGAATCTACAACGCCAAGGTGTTTTTGAATCGAGATAAAAATCGAGATGATATGCTAAACTACCTTTTACTTTTATTCCTTCAATTGAATTAAATAATCCGGATGGTAGGGAATTGAAAAATTCTTGTGCCGCTAATTCTTCGGTATCAAATTTAAGTTCGTAAATTTTTTGTTTACCAATGGTGTATTTAATAAATGGTCTAGCTTTTATATTACCTAAATATACTGTCGACGAGCTGTCAATAGAAATAAATTTTTCGCCAAAGAACATATTACAATCTATCGATGCATTATTTACTTGTACATCTTTTTGTGCAATCTTCGGATGATTCAATAATAAATTTTTCAGCGACCAATTACCGAATATTCTCAACTCATCTGAGACGTACTCTATCTTATCCATTCGTGTCGACACGGTATCGAAGCTTAATTTAAGTCCGAACTTCTGCTCTAAATACGGCAACACCACCTTTTGATTATTTGCAAAAAACTTAAGGTCTAATTTTTTATCTGATGCATATACATGGCCCTGCATATGCCATACCGCTTCGTTATTGTTCAATACAAATGTAGAGTTCAACACATGATCTTCTATTCGAATATCATTTGCTTTAATTTGAAATGTTAAATCATTATCGACTACATTCAATAAATAATTTTCAATTAACATTTCATTCGGCACTTTGTACAAAACTTTGTTGATTAAATTATTTACGATAGAAGCAATGTC
>JBKCCA010000280.1:0-5840 GCA_046305595.1 bacterium | reverse complement strand
GTATTGCGTATTACGATTTTGTAAATTAAATTTCTGTGAATTTCAAAATCATTTACGCTATACGCAATACGCTATACGCACTACGCTATACGCAATACTAAAAAAAAAATGAATACACTCCCACCAGACGGTTCCCTACTTCCCTTAATGGAAGAATTCTACACTATTCAGGGTGAAGGATTTCATTCGGGTAAGGCAGCTTATTTTATTCGCTTAGGCGGATGTGATGTCGGGTGTCATTGGTGCGATGTTAAAGAGTCGTGGAACGCAGAACTTCATCCGCTTACTAGTGTAGATACCATAGTAGAGAATGCATCGAAATATGCAGCGAAAACAGTTGTAGTTACAGGTGGGGAACCGCTATTGTATGATCTTGATTTATTGACTTCAAAATTACAAGCAACAGGTATAAAAACATTTATTGAAACTTCAGGTGCTTACCCTTTGTCGGGTACTTGGGACTGGATATGTTTATCACCTAAGAAGTTTAAGGCACCATTAGCAGCGATTGCACCATTAGTAGGAGAATTAAAAGTTATTGTTTTTAATAAATCAGATTTTGAATGGGCTGAACAACATGCTCAAATGGTTTCTTCAAACTGTAAATTATATCTTCAACCAGAATGGTCTAAGGCAGAACAAATGACTCCAGAAATTATTGAATATGTAAAGCAACATCCACAATGGGAAGTTTCTTTACAGACTCATAAGTTTATGAATATTCCCTAAAGAATTATTTCATTCTTTGTCTTAAAGCTTCGTATAAAATCACTCCAGTTGCCACAGAAACATTCAGTGATTCTATTTCACCTAACAATGGAATTTTAGCGTATTTATCTACAATGCGTAAGATGTCATTAGAAATACCATCTTCTTCTGAACCCATTACTATAGCAGTTGGAGTGCTGAAATCAGTAGTGTAAATACTTTCATCATTCTTTTCTGTACAAGCCACTACTTGCAGTCCAGATTCTTGCATATACTCTATTGTCCTTTTCAAATTACTCACTCTGCAAACCGGAATTCTAAATAATGCACCTGCAGAAGTTTTTATAGAGTCAGAATGTATAGCTGCACTTTCACGCATTGGTACAACAATACCATGTACACCGGCACATTCAGCAGTACGTGCTATCGCTCCAAAATTTCTAACATCCGTAATACGATCTAAAACTAATAAAAGTGGTGTTTCACCATTTTCAAAAATGAAAGGAATAAGATCTTCTACTTTATGAAATGAGATAGGTGATATAAAAGCGAACACACCTTGATGGTTGCCTTTGCAAATACGATTTAATTTTTCAATGGGTACGTATTGATATTTAATATCATATTGATCAATCAGTTTTCTTAATTCACGAAACAAATCACCTGATATACCTTTTTGAATCATTAATGACTCAATTTCTTTACCCGACTCTATCGCTTCAATAACTGCTCTTATACCGAAAACTTGCTGATTGCTCTTACGTTCCATATCTTTTAATAATTTACAAAACAAGCATATTTTTTTGAATAATTAGTATTATTCACCTCTTATTCACACTAACTAACATTATTTCTAGCATTATTCACATTTCATTCATCGTTACCAACAATTAATTAACATTTCGACAAAATCTAGTCGAAATATTTATTCACATAGTCATTAAAAAGCACATGAATGATTACATTTGTTTATCATGGAATCGGAACAAAATTCAAACTACAATCAAGGAACAAAGTCAAGAACAAACACTCGTAGAACGACTACGAATATTAGTTCTCAGATGGGTAAATTACCTCCTCAAGCAGTCGATTTAGAAGAGGCTGTATTGGGTGCATTGATGTTAGAAAAAGATGCGCTGAGTTCTGTGATTGACATTTTAAAAGCAGATACTTTTTATGTGGATGCTCACAAAAAGATTTTTGCTTCGATACAATATTTGTTTCAGAATTCAATGCCGGTGGACTTGTTAACGGTGACTAATCGTTTACGTCAGACGGGTGAATTAGAAATTGTAGGTGGTGCATTTTATATTACTGAATTAACCAATAGAGTTGCATCATCAGCAAACATTGAGTTTCACGCTAGAATAATTTCTGAAAAATATATTCAGAGAGAATTAATATCTATCTCTTCTGAAATCATTACAAGTGCATACGAAGACACAACCGACGTATTACAATTACTTGACAAGGCAGAGAAAAATTTATTTGCCATTGCTGAAGGTAATTTACGTCGAGAGTCGTATGACATGGGATCATTGATTCAAAAATCGATTGCTCAATTAGAAGAATTAAAGAATAAGGTCGACGGATTAACGGGTGTGCCATCAGGGTTCACAGAGTTAGATCGAATGACATCAGGTTGGCAGAATTCAGACTTAGTAATTATTGCTGCAAGACCAGCGATGGGTAAGACAGCATTCGTATTAAGTTTAGCAAGAAATGCAACGATAATTGGCAAGAAAAAAATCGCGATTTTCTCTTTAGAGATGGCGGCAGTTCAGCTTACGAATCGTTTGATTGCTGCAGAAACAGAAATACCTGCAGAGAAATTAAAGAGAGGTGATTTAACTGAAGCTGAATGGCAGCAATTGATTACACGAGTTGGTAGATTATCTGAATCAGGTATATTTATTGACGATACTCCTTCCTTAAATATATTCGAATTACGTGCGAAGTGTAGAAGATTAAAAGCACAACATGATATCGACATGATTGTGATTGACTATTTGCAGTTGATGGTTGGTTCAGGAGATAATCGTAGTGGAAATAGAGAGCAAGAAATTTCAGCAATATCAAGAGCTTTAAAAAGTATTGCAAAAGAATTGAACGTACCAGTAATAGCCTTATCACAGTTATCACGTGCAGTTGAAACTCGTGGTGGTAATAAAAAACCAATGCTTTCTGACTTACGTGAATCGGGTTCTATTGAGCAGGATGCTGATATGGTATTGTTCATTTACAGACCTGAGTATTACGGATTCGAAGTGGATGAAGAAGGTAATAATACCAAAGGCACTGCAGAAATTATTATTGCAAAACATCGTAATGGTGCAGTCGGATCAGTACGATTGAAATACATAGGTGAATACATTAAGTTCGCTGATATAGATGCGATGGATTACGGATCGAGTCCGTCGTTCAGTTCATTAAACCCATCGGGTAATTTTAATTCAGGTAATGATAATGCGCCGAATTATATAATTAGACCGAGTAAGATGAACGATGAAGACATACCGTTCTAGTATGCTAGTATGTTAGTATGCTAGTATGCTAATTCTAGTTACTAGTTACTAGTTACTAGTTACCAGTTACTAGAAAATTAGGCCAGCAATAATACCAGATAAGATAATTAGGTAAGTGGGGATTTTGTTCCAATTGAGGAGGAAGAAAGTGAAGGCAACGATACTCATGCTGATGCGGTCGTTGACGATGGGTGCTGACATGATGAAGAAAGCCGCCATTGCAAATCCTACAGATACCGAGTTAATACCATCTAATGCACGTTGAACAATTTTACGTTTTTTGATTTGCTCCCAAGCCGGAAATATTATTAGAATAAATAATAATCCAGGTAAGTTAATACCTATCAATGCTGCGAAGCCTCCAAAAATTTGTCCGACAGTACCTCCTGCTCTCATCGACATACTTCCGAGGAAAGTAGTAAAAGAAAAAACCGGACCTGGCACTGCTTGTTGAAGAGCGAATCCTGCTAAAAATTCTTGACTGCTTAGATAATGCTTCATCTCTACAAACTCAGTATATAGTAGTGGTACGAGAACTTGTCCGCCCCCAAAAATCATTATCCCGTTTCTATAAAAATTCTCAAACAAACGTACAGGTAAACTGAAGAAAGATGTACGATTTATAATTGCACCAAGTACTGCAAACATGATTAGAATTCCGAAGAACACTATAAGTTTTTTCCAATTAAAATTTAGTGGTTCTTTAACTAGTAGTATTTCTCCCTTCCCCCATAAAATATTACCGACAATACCAATAAATAATATCACAGGAAATACGAATGCATTATGGAAATAGAAAGTAAATATTGCTGCGATGGCTGCTAGAAAATAAGAGAATCGATCACTTAATACTTTTCTAGTTAAGACATATGCAGAGTACAATACGAATCCGATCGCTATAGGTTTTAAAATATATAATACCTTATCTATAGAATGTGATAAATCATATTGAACAAAAGCTATAGAAAACAAGAGCATAATCAATGCTGATGGAAGTATCCATATCAAAAAAGAAATAATCGCAATTGAAAGTCCGCCGTATTTATAGGCTATCGCCACCAATGTTTGTGTCGACGAGGGCCCTGGCAACATTTGTGCTAAGGCATTGTATTGTATTAGCTCCTCTTCGGTAACGTATTTCCTTTTCTCAACAAATTCTTTCAGCATCATGGCAATATGCGCTTGCGGTCCGCCGAATGCCGTGAACGTAAATTTTAAGATCTCTAGTAAGAATTTTATTTTCAAAATACTATTTATTAATATTCATCATCATCATCGATACCGATGCCTTTAAAAGAATTATAAGCACTTAAAAGTTCAGAGTGTGCATGATGATCAGCTATTTTTTTAGCAATCATCAAGCCTTTTTCATATATCCCTTCAGCTTTATCAGGCATTTTCAGGGTCTCGTATAATTTCGCTAGATGGTAATAGGTACCAACATAATCTTCGTGTTCATTTACCAATTGTTCATAATGGGCGATAGACTCGTCGAAGTTCTCCATTTTGGCATATTCCATGGCAATAGCATATATTAAAAAGGGATCATTAGGCTCCTCTTTTTTCATATTTATCAGTTGTTCAAGGCGTTTTGTATTCATTTTTCAGATTAATCTATATTTCCTTACTTTTGCGTACAAATTTGTAAAAATCATGAAAATATTAGTGTGCATCAGTAACGTTCCCGACACCACTACAAAAGTAAGTTTCACGAACAATAATACAGAATTTAACACAAATGGTGTTCAATTCATCTTAAACCCTTATGATGAGATTGCCTTATCAAGAGCAATTGAATTAACAGAAGGTGGTAAAGGTACAACTACGGTAATAAACGTCGGATTAGCAGATACAGAGCCGACGATACGTAAGGCATTAGCAATTGGTGCAGATGATGCTATAAGAATAAATGCATTTCCTTCGGATGCTTACTTCGTAGCAAAGCAAATTGCGGAAGTAGCAAAAGCTGGATCGTATGATATCATTATGTGCGGTAGAGAATCTATTGATTATAATGGAGCTCAAGTACCATCGATGTTAGCTGAGGTATTAGATATACCATCGGTAAGCATTATCAAGAAATTAGATTTAAATGGCAACGATGCTACTATCGAAAGAGAGATTGAAGGTGGTAAAGAAGTAGTAAATGTTAGTACGCCATTTGTAATATCAGCAGCAGAGGGAGTTGCAGAACCTAAGATCCCGAACATGCGCGGAATTATGTCGGCAAGAACTAAGCCTTTGCAAGTTGTTGAGCCGATTGCAGTAGAAAAATTAGCAAGTTTTCAATCATATGAAATGCCAGCTGCAAGAGGTAATGTTAAAATGATTTCAGCTGATGAGCCTGCTAAATTAGTAGAGGCATTAAACGGAGAAGCTAAGGTAATCTAAGCAAACAAAATAGGTAGAAATATTATTATATAGATATTCAAACAAGAGACATGGGTGTATTAGTATACGTTGAAAATATAGAAGGCAAATTCAAGAAATCTACTTTTGAAGTAGTTTCATATGCTGCAGAAATTGCATCTAAGATGGGTGTTGAATTAACGGCTTTATCAATTGGTGAAGTAGATCAAACACATTTAGCAGAGTTAGGTAGATTTG
>JBKCCA010000279.1:0-2356 GCA_046305595.1 bacterium | reverse complement strand
ACATAGTTTTTCTTTTGATCGAGAGTTTGTTCAATATGAGATGAATAAATCATTTTAGCTTCTACATTA
Organism: bacterium; assembly: GCA_046305595.1. Classification (GTDB taxonomy): domain Bacteria; phylum Bacteroidota; class Bacteroidia; order Sphingobacteriales; family Sphingobacteriaceae; genus JAEYZM01. The sequence goes on along the minus strand of JBKCCA010000279.1, from coordinate 2,287 downwards.
CCACTAATAATTTCGATTTTTATATTAGCCTCTTTCTTTATTCTCTTTATTACTTCTTGTCCGTTTTCTGCCTCTCTCATCGCAGATGTTGCATAAGCTAAGTAATGCGAAACTTTAAATACATCTAAAAGATTTCTAAAAGCAGACATAGTTTGACTTAATTCTTTGATCTTTTTTTCAGAAAGTTTATTGTTAATAAAAGCATCATCACCTAAACGTAATGGTATTCTTAATAAAGTATCTTTTTTATACGAATATCCTGCTTCGGTTTCAATAATATTAGCTATTAATAACCTTACAGCGTTAGAACCTATATCAATTGCAGCAAATCTCATCTCTTATTTATCTTTTAAATATTGGTATGTTTCAAATTGAGAGCGGTGTGAACTACCCCTAGCCTTCTTATAAATATTATTCTGAGCTACGTTCACAATTCTAGCTTTCGAATTATCTTTCCATTGCATGTCTAAAATCTTTTTTAATTCTGATTTGATTTTAGTGTTATTAATCGGACAAGCAACCTCTACTCTCATGTCTAGGTTACGAATCATCATGTCTGCAGAAGATATATATATTCTATCATTTCCTGCATTTTCGAACATATAAACTCTTGCATGTTCTAAGAATTTATCTATAATAGAAATGACTTCTATATTTTCAGATAAGTTCTTTTGTCCGGGTATAAGACAACATATTCCTCTTACTATAATCTTAATTTTTACTCCAGCTTTTGAAGCATCGTATAAATGTTGAATAATTTCTTCATCTGCTAAACTATTAAGTTTTAAAAATATTCCAGACTTTAATCCTTTTTTAGCATGCTCAATTTCTTTCTTAATAAAATGAATTAATTGAGATCGTAAATTAAAAGGAGCAACAAGTAAATTTGAGAACTCACTTGGTAATTTACCTTTTTCTAAATATGCAAACACCTTTTGTACATCAGAAGTAATTTGTTTATCGGCAGTAAAGAATGAATGATCAGCATAAATGTTGGCTGTTTTTTCATTGTAATTACCTGTTCCAATATTTGCATAATGTACTAATTTATTTTTCTCTTTACGAGTCACTAAGCAAATTTTAGAATGAATTTTCATTTCAGGTATGCTATGTAAAACAACTACACCCTCATCAAGAAATTTTTGTGTATAATAAATATTATTCTCTTCGTCGAATCGAGCTTTAAGTTCTAAAACGACAACAACTTTTTTACCATTTCTAACAGCATTGATTAGAGCATTAGCAATCATAGAATTTTGAGCAATTCTATAAAGTGTAATTTTTATACTTTGAACTTTCGGATCTATGGCTGCTTCTCTTAAGAATTCAATTAAGTAGTCGAATTTTTGATAAGGGAAATGTAACATTTGATCATCTTGTTGAATAGCATTTAATATACTATTAGATCTTCGAAACACTTCATGATCTAGTGGTATGTTCTTAGAATATTCTAAATGCGTTTGTCCGAGGTTTGGAAAAGAAATAAAATCTTTAAAATTATGGTAACGACCACCAGGTATTAAATTGTCTACTTGTAATCCTAATTTTAATTTTAAGAAATTGACCATCTCTCTAGGTAAAGCTTGGTCATATACAAATCGAATAGGTTTACCTTTTTTTCTTTGTTTAACACTTTTACTAAAGGCATCCACCATATTTAAATGGAGGTCATTGAAATCAAAATCTATCTCTGCGTCTCTTGTTAATTTGATTGTATATGCTTCGAAATCTTTAAAGTTGAATATTTTGAAGATATCTTCTAAACAATATCGTATGATATCATCGAGTAAAATAACAAACTTCAATTTATTGGTTTCTGGCAAGACTAAGAAGCGTGAATGAATATCTGTAGGTATTTCTATTAAGGAATACTTGAATTTATCTTTCTTATCTCGGTTATATAACTTAATAAATAAATATATAGAGCGATCTTTTAATTCTGGGAAAGGTTTACTCGGGTCAATCATTATAGGTACAAGACTTGGTAATACTTTATTATTAAAGTAATCTTTTACAAATTGACCTCGTGATACGTTTAGTTGGGTATCATTGATAATAAATATTTTCTCTTCTTCTAGCTCTTTAATCAACACTTCATTGAATAGTTTTTCAAATCGTTGTTGTTGGCGTAATACAATTTGCTTTATCTGTTTAAGAACTTGTTGTGGTGAATAACCCAACATTTTCTGATCAGCCTTATCTAATTTCAAGAGACGAGTCACACTGGCAACACGTACTCTAAAAAATTCATCTAAGTTATTGGAGAATATACCCATGAACCTTAATC
>JBKCCA010000278.1:0-11700 GCA_046305595.1 bacterium | reverse complement strand
ACATATGTTTCATCAACATACGGTCGCACATAATCTAACCATATTTTTTGTCCAGATATCTCAAACGAAGTAGGCGAAGCATTATTAATATACTTCTCAAAAAACTCTAAAGATTTTTTATTCGTTACTACTTTTGTTTTGGGTGTTGTTTTTTTCTTTGCCATTTTTTTTGTATTGAGTATTGCGTATAGAGTACTGCGATTAGTCATTAGTAACTAGTCATTAGTAATTAGCACTAACTTACTAGCCTACTAACTTACTATAAAGGTATATTTCCGTGTTTTTTCTTCGGGTTATTCACCACTTTATTCTCCAACATCTTAAACGCCTTAATTAATTTCTCTCTCGTTTGTGATGGTTCAATTACTTCATCTATGAAGCCGCGTTCTGCAGCTCTATATGGGTTAGCAAATAAGTCTGAATATTGTTTTTCTTTTTCTAACCATTTTGCTTCCTTATCGCTTGCTTCAGAGATTTCTTTTTTGAAAATAATTTCTGCTGCACCTTTAGCTCCCATCACTGCAATCTCTGCACTTGGCCATGCGTAGTTCATGTCTGCACCAATATGTTTAGAGTTCATTACGTCATAAGCACCACCGTATGCTTTGCGAGTGATCACTGTTATTCGTGGTACTGTTGCTTCTGAAAATGCGTATAATAATTTTGCACCATTTGTAATGATTGCATTCCATTCTTGATCAGTACCAGGTAAAAATCCGGGAACATCCTCAAAAACTAATAAAGGAATATTAAAGCAATCACAGAAACGTACGAAGCGTGCTGCTTTTGTAGATGATTGAATATCTAAAACACCTGCTAAAAACATTGGTTGATTTGCAACGATACCAATGCTCTTACCTGCTAAGCGAGCGAAACCAACAACAATATTTTCTGCATAATTTTTATGTACTTCTAAAAATGAATTCTCATCGATCACATTTGAAATTACTTCTCGTATATCGTAAGGTTGATTAGCATTTTCTGGTATAATATTATTTAATGCAGGTCTTGCTTCAGAGCCTGTAGATTCGTATGCTGTAGAAGGAGCTTTCTCTTCGCAATTTTGTGGCATGTAGCTTAACAATTGTTTAATGTTATTGATACAATCAATTTCATTTGCACAAGAGAAATGTGTGACACCTGATTTTGTTGAGTGAGTAGATGCACCTCCTAATTCTTCAGAAGTTACTTCTTCGTGGGTAACGGTTTTTACGACGTTCGGACCTGTTACAAACATGTACGAAGTATTTTCAACCATTAAAATAAAGTCAGTAATTGCAGGTGAATATACCGCACCACCAGCGCATGGTCCCATGATAGCTGATAATTGAGGTATTACACCCGAACTCATGGTGTTCTTATAAAATATATCTGCATAGCCTCCTAAAGAAACTACACCTTCTTGAATTCTCGCTCCACCAGAATCATTTAATCCGATAATGGGCGCCCCATTCTTCATCGCTAAATCCATCACCTTGCAAATTTTCTCTGCATGAGTTTCAGACAATGAACCGCCGAATACAGTGAAGTCTTGTGAGAAGACATATATCAATCTCCCATTCACTGTCCCATATCCGGTTACCACACCGTCACCTAAATATTTTTCATTCTCCATACCGAAGTCTGTCGAGCGATGCGTTACAAACATTCCGATTTCTTCGAAGCTACCTTCATCTAATAAAAAATGAATACGCTCTCTAGCAGTTAATTTACCTTTTTTATGCTGTGATTCAATTCTTTTCGCGCCACCACCTAATTGGGCTACTTCGCGCTTATCGTGTAGGGTTTTAATTTTTGAATTCATGATTCAAATGTATAAAAATTAAAAGAAATTGGTATTTTCAACTTAATATCGAATTTTTACCCTATAAATCAATAATATATAGATATTAAATAATCATTAGATAATTAATTTTTATTGATAATATAAAAATTGCTTATGATTTATTCATAAGTTATTTTTATATTAAACCAATTTTAAAGATTATCATAAATGTCTGAGACAGGAATTAAAAAATATTTTTTACCCAAAAACTTAAAGAAAGATTTACCATCAAGTGTGGTAGTTTTCTTAGTAGCATTACCTTTATGTTTAGGTATTGCATTAGCATCAGGTGCTCCCTTATTTGCTGGTTTAATTACAGGTATTGTTGGAGGTATTGTAACTGCTAGTATTTCTGGTTCACAATTATCAGTATCAGGTCCGGCAGCCGGACTTACAGTTATTGTCTTAACATCAATCACAGCTCTAGGTAGTTTCGAATTATTTTTAGCAGCAGTTGTGATAGCCGGATTATTTCAAATAATTTTAGGATTAGTAAAAGCAGGTACAATCGGTAACTACTTTCCATCTTCAGTAATTGACGGGATGTTAGCGGCAATTGGAGTAATCTTAATATTGAAACAGATTCCACATGCTGTCGGTTACGATAAAGATTTTGAAGGTGATGAAGGCTTTAGTCAAGTAGGCGATGAGAACACATTTACTGCACTTTTCTCTGCATTCGATCATATCAATATGGGTGCAGTAGTTATTAGTTTAGCAGCACTTGCTATATTAATTTTTTGGCCGAAAATAAAACAATTAGCATCTATACCTGCTGCATTAATTGTAGTGGTTTTAGGTATAGTTCTAGCTATTGCGTTTGATGGTACTAGCTTGGCTTTAATGGCTGATCAGAGAGTGCAAATACCAATCGTAAATGACTTTAATCAATTCTTAGGATTATTTACTTTCCCAGATTTTTCAAATTTGGCGAATAAAGAATTATGGAGAGTAGCAATAACTATTGCTATTGTTGCGAGTTTAGAAACTTTATTAAGCTTAGAAGCTGTTGATAAAATCGATCCGATAAAAAGAGTATCACCAACGAATAGAGAGTTAATTGCTCAAGGTGTAGGTAATACCTTTGCGGGCTTTATAGGGGGCTTACCAATGACTGCTGTAATTGTTCGTTCATCAGCGAATGTAATGGCTGGTGGAAGAACAAAAATGTCTGCCATCTTTCATGGTGTTTGGTTATTAGTCGCGTTATTATTCATTCCTACAGTGATTAATCTCATACCTCTTTCAGCATTAGCTGCGATTTTATTGATGACCGGATTCAAATTAGCGAAGCCTGCGGTATTTAAGAAGATGTATAAATTAGGATGGTCGCAATTCATACCATTTGTGGTGACATTACTAGCAGTGGTATTAACAGATTTATTAATAGGTGTAGCCATCGGAATGAGTGTGGGTGTATTGTATATATTAAGAACAAATATGAGAAATGCTTATTTCTATAAATTAGAAAAAAGTTCTGATGGTTCTAAAGTATATAAGTTGAATCTTTCTGAAGAAGTATCATTCTTAAATAAGGGTGCAATTTTAGCTGCATTAACTAATATGCCTGCAAACTCAAAAGTAATAATCAATGCAGAAAGATCTCAATATATTGATCATGATGTTTTGGAAATTATACACAACTTTAAAGATAATGCACATACCAAAAAAATTGAAGTTGAGTTAATCGGTTTTAAAGAGAGTTATGAATTTCCGGAGCAGTCGGGAATTGATATATAGGAAAAATAAAATAGAAAAACGGGAATACGAGATAACATAAAATTAAGAAAATGGCCACACATGAACATAAACATCCTTCAATTATTTCATATGATGATTTGTTGAAAGGGAATAGAAAATGGGTAGAGGAAACATTAGAAATGGATCCTGATTATTTTAACAAATTAGCAGCCGGACAAAAACCACCAGTATTGTGGATAGGTTGTTCTGACTCAAGGGTACCAGCTAATCAGGTTACGGGTACATTACCAGGTGAAGTATTTGTACATAGAAATATTGCAAATGTTGTTAGTCATACTGACTTGAATATGTTAAGTGTGATGGACTATGCAGTGAATGTGTTAAAAGTAAAATATATTATTGTAGCTGGTCATTACCAATGCGGTGGTGTTGCTGCAGCCTTAACAAGTAATTCATTTGGTATCATCGATAATTGGTTACGCCACATCAAAGATGTATATAGAATTCATAAAGACGAAATCGATGCAATCGAAGATCAAAAAGCAAAAGAAAATCGTCTAGTAGAATTGAATGCTTCAGAAGGTGTATTCAATGTTTGTAAAACTACTATCGTGCAAAATGCTTGGAAAAGCGGACAAGAATTATCAGTTCACGGATGGGTAGTTGATATCAATACAGGCTATGTGAAAGATCTGAAAGTAAGTGTGTGTAATAATGAGCAGCTTGATGCTGTATACCAATTCAAGTAGGGGAAAAACGAAAATAGAAAAAAGAAAAACGTGTGTAGAAGTTAATTGAAAATTAAGAAAATAAGTTATTAAGGTTGTTAACGTAAACACCTGAATAACTTAATTCCTTAATAACCCAATAACTCTTCCCCACGTTTTTCCATTTTTCATTTTCGTATTTCCTAATTAACTAACTAAAAAAGGATAACGGTAATCCTTCGCGGGATCAAATGTTTCCTTAATCGTTCTAGGAGATACCCAACGTAATAAGTTAATCCTCGAACCTGCTTTGTCGTTTGTGCCCGAACCTCTAGCACCACCAAATGGTTGCTGACCAACAACTGCTCCTGTACATTTATCGTTGATATAAAAATTACCTGCAGCATTTTGCAATTTCTTACTTGCGAAATCAATTGCATATCTATCTTGTGCAATGATTGCACCTGTTAATGCATAAATAGAAGTTTGATCTACAATGTCTAATGTCTCTTCAAATTTCGCATCATCAAAAACATAAATTGTTAATACGGGTCCGAATAATTCTTCACACATCGTTACATACTTCGGATCTTTAACAACTAATACAGTAGGCTCTATGAAGTAACCTTTTGACTTATCGTAATTACCACCTGCAATGATTTCTACATTCGAATCTTTTTTAGCAGCATCAATATATGAAGCTAATTTATCGAATGATTTTTCGTCGATAACAGCATTGATGACATTGCCGAAATCTTCAGTGCCACCCAGCTTCAATGATGCTAAATCTCTTTGCATTCTTTCCTTAATCGCTGGCCATAATTTTGCCGAAATATAAACTCTCGATGCCGCAGAACATTTTTGTCCTTGGTACTCAAAAGCGCCTCTCACAATCGCAGTATTTGCAACGTCTACATCCGCAGTTTCATGAATAACAATAAAATCTTTACCGCCTGTTTCACCAACAATACGTGGATATGTTTTGTATTTGTGGATGTTATTACCAATGGTCTTCCAAATGTCTTGGAATACAGATGTTGATCCTGTAAAATGAATACCTGCAAAATCAGGGTGATTGAAAATTACTTCACCAGCAACCGGACCTGATACATAAACTAAATTGATTACTCCATCTGGTACACCTGCTTCTCTGAAAATTTCCATCAATACATTAGCAGAATATATCTGTGTGTTAGATGGTTTCCATACTACCACATTACCCATCATTGCAGCTGAAGTTGGTAAGTTACCAGCTATAGCTGTAAAGTTGAATGGTGTTAATGCAAATACAAATCCCTCTAAAGGTCTTTGTTCAATTCTATTCCATATGCCTTTTGCCGAACCTACTTGCTGTCCGTAGATTTCTGACATATAAGCAACATTGTATCTTAAAAAGTCAATGATCTCACATGCTGAATCAATCTCTGCTTGAAAAGCATTTTTTGATTGACCTAACATGGTTGCGGCATTTAATTTATATCTATATGGTCCTGCTATTAATTCTGCCGCTTTCAAAAATATAGATGCTCTATGTTCCCATGGCATATTAGCCCAAGCTGAACGTGCTGCTAAAGCTGCTTTTATAGCTGCTTCTACGTGCGATTTATCACCTTGATGGTAGTTGCCTAATAAATGCTGATGATCATGTGGTGGAGTAAGTTTTGCAGTCTTGCCTGATCTTACTTCTTCTGAACCAATATACATTGGTATATCTAAAACTTTTGAACGAGCTTCCTTTAATGCAGCTTGTAATAATTCTCTTTCTTTAGTACCCGGAGCGTACGATAAAATCGGCTCATTTGTAGGTACAGGTACCTTAAAAAATCCTGTTGACATAGTGTTAATTGAATATTTGTCGCAAAATTACTAATTAAATTTGGTATCTTCATTCCATGAACTTCCTACGCACATTATCTGCTCCAATTACATTCTTGTATTGGTTAGTTATTGTTTTTAGAAATAAAATGTATGATTTACAGCTATTTCACTCACGTTCATTTAAAATCCCAATCATCTCGGTAGGCAATATCAATGTCGGCGGTACTGGTAAAAGTCCGACCGTTGAATACCTCATCAAACTTCTACAAAACGAAAAAAGCGTTGCTACTTTGAGCAGAGGTTATGGTCGTAAAACAAGCGGATATTTAGAGGCTAGCGCTTTGTCGTCGCCAGAAGAAATAGGTGATGAGCCTACTCAATTCAAACAGAAATTCAATAATGTGAAAGTGGTAGTTGATGAAGATAGATCTAGGGCCTTAGAAAAACTCGAACATGAAGTAGATGTTGTTATTATGGATGATGCTTATCAACATAGAAGTGTGAAAGCCGGACTCAGCATATTATTATTCGATTATAATAAGGTTTTTATTAATGACTGGATGTTACCGATGGGAAATAGACGTGAGCCTATATCAGGATTAAATCGTGCAGATATAATTATGATTACGAAGACACCGAAAATTTTTTCTCCAATGGAGAGAAGAAGAGTCGAAGCACATCTGCCAAATTTCACTAACATCCCGATAGTATATTCATATTTGAAATACGCAGAACTTAAGCCATTACACAGTAGATACCCTGAAAAACTATTTGATTCATTAGATAAAAAGACTTCTGTAATTTTACTCACAGGCATTGCAGATGCTAGACTTTTAATCAATCATTTAGAATTTCATAAACTTAAAATTGTAAAACATTTTGATTACCCCGATCACTATAATTTCACACAAAAAGATTTAGATAAATTAAAACTAGAGTACGATGATATAGATGGTGATAATAAAATTATTATTACTACAGAAAAAGATGCAATGCGTTTATTACATCCGAAATTTGAAAATAAATTAGATGATTTACCAATGTACTATTTACCTATAGAGGCTGATGTACAAGAGAAAGATAAAGAATGGTTCGATAATAGAGTATTAAATTATGTTAGATCAAATAAAGAACACCACTGAGTATATAAAAAGGATAGTTGGCGATTTTGAGCCAGAGTATGGAATAATATTAGGTACAGGTTTAGGAGCAGTTGTAGATGATATAGAAATTGAATACGAATTATTGTATTCAATGATACCTGACTTCCCGATTGCGACTGTTGAGTTTCATACTGGTAAATTAATTTTCGGTACGCTATCAGGCAAAAGAGTAGTAGCAATGTCGGGTAGATTTCATTATTATGAAGGGTATAGTATGCAAGAAATTACTTTCCCGATTCGAGTGATGAAGGTATTAGGTATTCAAAAGCTATTTATATCTAATGCTAGCGGATGCTTAAATCCTGATTATAGAAAAGGAGATTTGATGATCTTAGAAGATCATATCAATTTACAAGGCGAGAACCCTTTGAGGGGTAGAAATTATGATTTCTTCGGACCTCGTTTCCCAGATATGAGTGCTCCGTACAATAAGCAAATGATTCAGTTAGCTAAAGAGATTGCAGATAAAAATAATATTACTGCTCATATTGGGGTATATGTAAGTGTTGTAGGTCCGTCATTAGAAACAAGAGCTGAATACAAATATTTACGCATCATTGGTGGAGATGCAGTTGGTATGTCAACTGTGCCAGAAGTAATTGTAGCAAATCAAATGGGTATACCTGTTTTTGCCATATCTGTTATTACTGATGAAGGCTTCCCGGAAACCCTAAAGCCTGTCAAATTGGAAGATATCGTTGCTGTTGCTCAAGAAGCTGAACCTAAGTTATCATTAGTGCTTAAAGAATTGATAAGTAAACTGTAATTTAGCGGCGTGAAAATTTTTCGGCTAATTATTTTTATTTCAGTAATCTCTATTAATTGGGCTTTTGCTCAAAAAGCTGATAGTGCTCGTAAAGTCTTTTCATCTAGCTCTGTACGTCTTATTCAATTGAAAGATTTGAATAACGACACAATTACTTTTAGAGATTTAGATACTACTGCAGTAGGCTTTCAAAATTTTAATTATATACATGCTGATAATATACCACGATTTTATATTGGCAACTTAGGATTAGCTCATAAAGCTTTTGTCGTAGAAGATAATTTGAATTGGGGTTTTGATAATGGTCGACATTCGCATGATTTATATCTTAAGAAAATTGATGATCTAAAATTCTATAGAGTTAATAGTCCGCATACCAATCTGTACTACATCTGGAACCGCCGAAAAGAACAGCTTTTTAATTTAACATTTACCCAAAATATTGGTCCGCGTTTTAACTATGCTGTAAATTTTACACGATTAGTTTCATTGGGTGATTATGCGCGTCAAAACTCAGACCATTTAAAATACGATGTTTCGTTGTGGTACACAGATAAGAGTAGAAGGTATCAAGCATTTGCCGCAATCATCAATAATGATTTAAGTTTAGAAGAAAATGGTGGAATTAAAAACGATTCAATCTTTACTGTTGGTTCAGAATTTAATTCAGAGTTCGAGCTTGTAAATTTAAATAATGCATCAACAAAAATTTCTGATAAGCATTATTTCTTGAAACAGACTTATGCCTTTGGTACTAATGATGATTTAGTACTCGATAGTTTAACAATTAAAAGAATAAGACCTAAGTTGAGGTTGTTTCATGAACTTAGAGTTAATGACAGAAAAGACACATATATAGAAACTCCATTAGATTCGAATGTTTACCCTAATATCTTTATAGATTCAGTTAATACGAATGATGTTATTAGCTTTTTAAAAATTGAAAATAGGGTAGGGGCTGAATATTATTTTAAACATCAATTTGGGGAACGATCAAGTTATGTTTCGTCTTATTTACGTAACGATCAAATAGCATATGAGAACTTAAGTTTAGATTCTAATTTAAACTCAATTTCATTAAATGTTGAAGCTCATCTACCAATCACTCAGTCAATCGAGTGGATATGTTATGCTACTAGGGGTGTAATAGGTGATTATGCAGATAATAACTTAATTAGAACTTCATTCAATTATTTTTTAGCAAATGATTCGAATTATTTTCAATTAAGCTTGATGACTAGAAATAATGATCAGGCCATTATGTTTAATAGATATGTATCGAATCACCATGATTGGAAAAATAATTTTGAAGATCAAAATACTAAAGCTATTAAGCTCGCTTATTTTAATTCTAAAAGAAATTTTAGCACCGCTATTGTTTATAAGAAAATTCAAAATGAATTATATTTTGATACAAGTTTTGTTTTAAGAAACTTACCAAATTATAATTACTATCAATTTAGTGTTCAAAAACTATTTAGACTTGGTCATTTTTATTTGAATAATATCATCTATGTTCAAAATACAGATCAATCAAATGAAATAAGATTGCCATTATTGCATACTTATCAATCATTATATTATCAAGGACATCTATTGAAAAAAGCATTGTTTTTAAGAACTGGTTTTGATATAAGGTATTATACTAAAACAGCTTCATATGGATATGATGCTTCTACTGCGCAATTCAAATTAGACAATAGAGAGTTGGGTGATTATCCATTGATAGATTTCTTTATTACTGCATCTTTAAAACGTGCTGTATTAATGCTAAAAGTTGATCATCTAAACCAAGGGATGTTTAATAGAGGTTCTTATTATGTCTTCGGACATCCGATACCTGATAGGGGTTTAAAGATCGGACTTAGATGGGCGTTTTACGATTAGAGGTATAAAATAAAAAAGCCCATTACATTTTTTGTAATGGGCTTTTTTATTTTTAGGATGTTTACTCTTTTATGAATTTTGAGTAAGTAGTTTCATTGTTAGTTTCAAACTTAACTAAATAGATTCCACTTTCAATATTATCTAATTGAATAGAGCTATTGCTGCCATTCATAATCAAATTAATCTCTTTTAATTTTTTGCCATTTACATCATAGATAGATACTGTAGCAACATGATTAGTTTGATTTTTATGTTTGATGTTTAATTCGTTTACGGTTACTGGATTTGGATAAACGATGAAGTCATCTTTCTTATTAGTTGTAATGCCAGTATTTACCAAAACGTAGTCAGAAAACTCTTTCTTGTCATAATTTACAAACGCATTAGTGTTAGTATTTAGATTTTGAGTGATATATTCTGATTTATTATTATTTGCATCGTAAGTTGCTACATATTTATTGCCATAAGTATAATTCCACATACCAGCTACATCATCATAGCTTTCTTCTGTATCCTGTATTATATCTTTATTAGAATTATAAAGTAAAGTTCTTTTATTATCGGGTACGTAAACGCCGGCATTAAATACCTCTTGTAATGATATCATAGATCCATTATTGTCGGGGTATGTTGTGCTAGATCTTCCTGCCAATAACCATATAGAACCAAGTTTATAGTATATTGTAAAGTTAGGTTGACTGTTTTCAAAAATGTTTTTATTCGGATCATAACTGAACCACACGATATCAGTATACTTTAAAACGTCATTTGCATTTCCTGCAGCATCAACTTCTTTTTCAATTAACAGATTAGGTAAACCATTTGCATCGTAGAAAATACTATCTTGAGTAGTTAATAAAAGATTACCTGTACTGAAATCTTCTTCGTAAAATTTAACGTCTACAGCTCTATCATTTGCATCAAAAACTTGAGTTGTTTTAATATTTGCTCTCATAGTTTTTGTATTAAAATCAAATGTGCTATCAATTTCTTCAGTAGTTTTTGAAGAGGTGCTATTTAAGTAAGTTATTTTACTAGAATAACCGAAGCTTATTTCCCAGGCGTTATTATTGTAGTAATAATAAATATCTCTAGTAGCTGCTCCACGATCATTCTTCTCATTTAATATTTTAGTATCAAATACCCATGTATTTGTTTGGAGATCGTATCTTTCAATTATTGCAGTTTGTGAAAGTCCGTTTGTGCTATAAGTAAAATTCACTCTAGATTGAGGAACATAGTTACCCATAATATCTCGTGACTCAGATAAAGAACTTAAATATCTTCCTTGATTATCGTATGTATAAGATACTCTACTAAAGGTATCTGTTAGGTTGTAACTTAAAAAATAATTTAAAACTATTTGGTTGTTATTTACAATTTGTCTTTGTGCATTTGTACCAACCCAAACATCATTTAATTCGTCCCAGCTACTCGATTTTGTTATGCCAGGGATGTTGCCTAAAGTGGCTAAAATAAATTCATTATGTTGTTTTGATAATGATTTTTTTAATTGCGCTTTAACGTTTTTTTTGTCTGTCGAATGGTTTTTCTGTAGCAAATGAATTGAAGCCTAATAGAGTTGCTAAAAGTAGAACGTAAATTTTTTTCATAGTGTAATTATTTAGTTTACACGAAGATATATATATATATATTTGTTCAAATCTCATGTTTTTTGTTTCTTCTTTTTTGCTGCGGGGAATAGCACATTATTCAATATCAATCTATAGCCTGGTGAATTCGGATGAAGATTTAAATCAGTAGGAGGGTCATTTACTAAATGTTGATAATCTTCTGGGTCGTGACCACCATAGAACGTCCAAGTACCTTTAC
>JBKCCA010000277.1:0-4986 GCA_046305595.1 bacterium | reverse complement strand
CTGGATACGTGATAGATCTTATCCGATTTTTGATGAGCAGGGCATAGTAGTAAGAGTGTCAGGTATCGCAGATGATATAACTAAATATAAAGTAACAGAAGAGCAAATAAGAAATAGTGAGGAGCTTTATCGATCATTGATTGAAAGTGCTGATGGTTCTATTATTGTATTCGATAGAAAGCTACACATCACTTTTGCAAATTCAATTGCTGTTGAGAAAATTAATACCTGGTTAGAGCCCAATAAAACTTTATCATTGGGTGATATATTAAATAAGAAGCTTAATGATTTCTTACCCGAGTATGTTTCAGAGCAGTTTAATGCGATGATTCATAAAGTGTTTGATGAAGGCGAAATGACACTCGAAGAATCAAAAACAATTCAAAACGGAGAAGATATATATAATCGTAATAGCATCGTACCAATTAGAGGAATACATAATGAAATAAAATATTTACTTCTAAATGCAATTGATATTACAGATAGTGTTAAGTCTAGAGAAATTATCAAAAGATCTAACAATCGATTAAAAGGTCTTCAGCAAATTTATAAATCTTTATTAGAGGGAGGATTTAAAGATTCCCCAGCTGAACTAGAGGCAATTTATCATCTAAATAATTTATTACCATGTGATGAAATAAACTTAGTTGTAATTGATGATAAGTCTAAAAATTTAATTGTCAATACTAAGTCGTTACAAAATGAAGAAATAATATCTAGAGAGCTAAATCTAGATAAAGATTTAAATATCCCATTTGCTGATTTCGAGAAGATCTTCATTCATACTAATTTAAGATATCATAAGTCTTCAACAGAGTCGGGTTTGTTTAATAAAATATTAACAAACACATGGGATGAAGTACATGTTTTCCCTCTGTCTGTGTATGGCGAAAAATTAGGAGTGCTCTTACTCTCATGTAATTCATTTAAAGAATTTTCAGATGAAACTTTAGAAATAGCTGAAGAAGCATCTAGTCAAATAGCATTAAGTATTTATCATAAAAAAGTATATGAGAAAATGCAAAGCTATAATGAAGAATTAGAAAGAGAAGTTCAAGATAGAACCAGAGAAATCTTGAGTATCTCTAACTTGTATTCTTCGATTATGAATAATACAGATATTTCTATTATTATATTAAATTCTGAAGGGGAACTAGAAGAATGTAACCCCGCAACAAAGAAGTATTTGAAACTCAATGAAGGTCAATTAGTGAAAGGTGAGAAAATTGAATTCATTCATGATCCGATCAGAAAAAATGCATGTGCTAACGAACTATTAAGTATATCAGGTAAAGTATTTACGAATGTATTTGATATGTTTAATTATAAAATAAAAAATCGTTTGCCGAATACATTTGAGTGGGTTTATAAAAAGTCAGACGGACAAACATTACCAGTATTATTAACAATTAATACAATCAATACCATTAATGAATCTAATAAATATGTATTAATAGCGAGTGATATTTCAGAACAGAAAGCATCTGAATTGCGATTGATGCAAACACTTAATAGAGAGATAGAATTAGGTAAATTTAAATCTACATTTGTTACTACTGCATCTCATCAATTTAGAACACCATTAACATCTATGCAAACAAGTGTAGAGTTGATTGATATGTATATGAATGATATTGATATTCCTAAAAAACCAGCTATACAAAATCATTTAGGAAGAATAAATATTGAAATTAAAAAGTTAGGCGATTTGATGTCAGACATCCTAACAATTGGAAAAATAGATGAAGGTAAAGTACCGTCTAATAAAGAGGAAGTAGATGTAAATGAAATGATCGTTGATTTATTGGGTTCTTATTTTAGTAATAGACCAGATAATAGAATAGTAGAGTTTAACAATGATAATAATGCTTCGAAATTATTTATTGATAAACGACTTTTATCACATGCGATTATTAACTTATTGACTAATGCATTCAAATACTCAGCAGGTAATCCGATACTTAATTTATCTGAAAAAGATGATAAAGTAAATATTGAAATTATAGATAATGGAATTGGTATACCAAAGCATGAAATTGATAATTTATTTCAGTCATTTTATAGAGCTTCAAATGCAAGTAATATAGAGGGTACCGGACTTGGCTTGGTAATTGTTAAAGAATTTGTAAATATTAATGGAGGTGAAATCTACGTTGATAGTGAAGTGAATAAAGGATCAAAGTTTACAATTGTATTGAATAAAAACGCTCAATAATGAAGATATTAGTTATAGAAGATGAAAATGTAATTCGAGAAAATACCCTCGAGATGTTAGAAATCAAAGGATATGAAGCAATTGGTGCATCAAATGGTAATGAAGCTATTGAGAGGTTGAATCAATTTAGTCCTGATATTATATTTTGTGATATAATGATGCCAAAAATGGACGGATTTGAGTTTTTAAAATGGTTTAGATTGATGCCAAAAAGTGAGTCGATACCATTTATATTTTTATCGGCAAAAGCAGAGCAGCAAGATAGAGATAATGCTATTAATCTAGGAGCCAATGACTTTCTGTTAAAACCTTTTAGTTTTAGTGATCTTTTTGAGGTGATAAATAAATACACAAAAAAGGACTAATTTCAATCAATTTTTCGCACTTTTGCTACTTAATTATACACAAACACAATGATTAAGTCTAGCGAGATTTTGGTTCAAAAATCGCAAAATTCACGTTTCAACAAGGAGATTGTTGAGACTAATGAGTTCGGTGCAGTGATTTCTGACCATATGTTTATTGCCGATTATTATGATAATGAATGGCACAATTCAAAAGTAATTCCATACGCCGATCTTACTTTAAATCCTGCAACTCTTGCGCTACATTATGGGCAAAGTGTTTTTGAAGGTATGAAGGCTTTTAGAATGAAAGATGGAAATATTTCAATTTTTAGAATTGAAAAACATTGGACAAGATTAAATAAATCACTTGCACGTATGTGTATGCCAGAAGTGCCATTAGAATTATTTAAAGAAGCCTTAATGAAATTTGTTGAAGTAGATGCTAATTGGGTACCTTATGGTGAAGGACATTCTTTGTATATAAGACCATTCGTTTTTGCTTCTGAAGCACGCTTCGGAGTGAAAATAGCTGAAGAATATAAGTTTATCATTTTTGGTGGTCCGGTTGGCCCATATTACGGTAAACCATTAAAATTAAAAGTAGAAACTCATTTTGTGAGAGCGAATAAAGGCGGTACAGGCTTTGCAAAATGTGCTGGTAATTATGGTGCATCTTTTTATCCTTCAAAATTAGCTAGAGAAGAAGGGTTTGATCAGGTAATCTGGACAGACGGAACAGAGCATAAATTTATTGAAGAATCAGGAACCATGAATGTGATGTTCGTATTTGACAATGAATTATATACTCCGGCTACTTCTGACTCAATTCTAGATGGTGTTACACGTGATTCTATATTGACACTTGCTGATGGTTTAGGAATGAAGCATACAGAAAGAAAAATAAGTGTTCAAGAACTTGAAGATATGTTCAAAGCAGGGAGAGTTAAAGAGGCATTCGGTGCCGGAACTGCTGCTGTTGTTGCGCCAATTGAGTTGATTAATATCAACGGACATAACTACATTTTACCTGTAGCTGATGAAAACACATTTATGATGAAAGTCAAAAGTAAATTGATGAATATCAGAACAGGTGTAGAAGCAGATGAGTTCAGCTGGAACACTGTCATTTAACTATAAATTCTAACATTTTTCTTATTTTGCAGTTTCATATACATGCTTGATTTAAACAAAATAAGAATACCGATAGCTAATGAATTAGATGCTTTTGAAGATAAATTCAAATCATCTATGCAAAGCAAAGTAGCATTACTCGATAGAGTTACTCATTACATTTATAAACGTAAGGGTAAACAAATGAGACCAATGTTCGTGTTTTTCTCTGCAAAATTATGTGGTGGTATTTCAGAATCAACTTATAGAGGAGCTGCACTTGTTGAATTACTACACACGGCAACTTTAGTGCACGATGATGTAGTTGATGATGCATATGAAAGAAGAGGATTTCTTTCTATCAACGCAGTTTGGAAAAATAAAATAGCAGTACTTGTAGGTGATTTCTTATTAGCCAAAGGTTTGTTATTGTCGGTTGAGCATAATGAATTGAAAATATTGAAAATCGTTTCTGATGCTGTTCAGCAAATGAGTGAGGGTGAATTATTGCAAATTGAAAAAGTTAGAAGATTAGATATTATAGAAGATATCTATTATGAAATTATCAGACAAAAAACAGCTTCACTAATCGCTTCGTGTTGTGCTAGTGGTGCATCATCTGCAGGTGCTACCGATGATGTTGTAGAAAAAATGAGATTGTTTGGTGAATATATCGGTATGGCATTTCAAATTAAAGATGATTTATTAGACTTCGGATATGAAGATATTGGCAAGCCTAAAGGAATAGATATCAAAGAGAAGAAGATAACATTGCCATTAATTTACTCTCTAAATAATACTAACAAATCTAACAAATCTAAGATCATCAAATTAGTGAAGTATCATAACGATGAGCCAGATAAGGTTGATGAGATAATTAATTTTGTGAGAAGCACAGGCGGACTCGATTATGCAGAAAGAAAGATGTTTGACTTCCAGCAAAAAGCATTTGAGATTTTAAATACATTTCCTGAATCTGATACCAAAAAATCGCTTGAAGATTTAGTCAAATATACGACCGAAAGAACAAAATAAATAACATGACTAACGAAACAATTTTTTTTGCAGGTTTTGCAGTATTCATATTCTTGATGCTAGCATTTGATTTAGGAATATTTAACAAGAAAGATCATATCATTAAATACAAAGAGGCATTAGTGATGAGCTTGATATGGGTATGCATGGCTTTGGGCTTTTATGTTATATTAAATACCCACGGAGACCTAATTCATGGCATCACTAACTATGATAAAATTGCTGAGCTTACTTCACAGTATAAACATAACATAGAATTAGTGCCTTATAATTTCGAAG
>JBKCCA010000276.1:0-2502 GCA_046305595.1 bacterium | reverse complement strand
ATATAGAATTGCCTTCGTCAACTCCACTTATTACACATATCGACCAAGCATATCAATATCGTTGGCCTTTAAACTGGAATATGAATTGTTATTTCGGAGAAATTGCTATTGATGGCTACAATCCATTTGTACTAAAAACATTTAATGATTTATCTGAAAGTAAATTAAAAGATAGTATCTGGAATAAACCTTTTTATTATTTAGAAAATAACTCTAATTCAAGAGTTGAATTGATGAATTTTAAAATTAATGAAATACAATTTAAAGTTCTTAGTAGTGATACCAATACTCTTACATTAGCACAAAATCCATATCCAGGTTGGTATGTATTTGTTGATGATGTAGAGACAGCTTCATATAAATCAAATATTTCACATCAATCTGTAAAAATAAATAAAGGTGATAGCATAGTACTTTGGAAGTATTCTAACAATACATTAAACATCATATTTATACTGCACCTATTGATTTTATTAGCTTTGTTGATATATTATTTCAGATTATATATTCAATTTATTAATTTGCATAAAATCAAATGATATGACAACAGTAAACATACCTCGCTTAGACCTAAACGATTATATTAATGGTAATGCAGAACAAAGAAATAATTTTTCTCAAGGCATTGGTAAAGCATTTAATGAAACCGGGTTTGTTACCATAGCAAATCATGGAATGAGTAAAGAGTTAATGGCTGAACTTTATGTTGAAGTGAAAAAATTATTTGACTTATCAGAAGATATTAAAAAGAAATATGAGATAGTTGAACTAGCCGGACAAAGAGGATATACAAGTAAGGGTAGAGAAAAGGCAAAAGATTCTAAGACTCCAGATCTTAAAGAATTTTGGCAAGTAGGTCAATACGTCGAAGGAGAAGTATTACCCAAAGATGAATACCCAGATAATATATTAGTAGACGAGTTGCAACGCTTCAATGAAATCACAAAAGAGGTTTATAAGAAATTAGAGTATGCTGGTACTCATATTTTACAAGCAATTGCAGTTTATCTAAATTTAGAAGAAAACTATTTTGATGCTAAAATCAGAAATGGTAACAGTATTTTAAGAGCAATACATTATTTCCCAATTACTAACCCTGATGCTCTAGAGCCTGATGCTGTAAGAGCAGGAGCACATGAAGATATCAATTTAATTACTTTGCTAATTGGTGCAAGCGCTGACGGATTAGAAGTGCTAACGCGCGATGGTACTTGGTATCCTGTGAAAGCTCAAGCAGATGATATCGTAGTAAATGTCGGTGACATGTTACAACGATTAACAAATAATAAATTAAAATCTACAACACATAGAGTTGTTAATCCACCTAGAGATTTAATGGGTACTTCAAGATATTCAGTGCCATTCTTCTTACATCCGAAGTCAGAAATGAACTTAGCTTGTTTAGATTCATGCATTGATGCAGAAAATCCAAAAGCATACTCTGACTATACAGCCGGACAATATTTAGATGAGAGATTAAGAGAAATAGGACTAAAAATGTAATTAATGTGTATGACTATTATGCACATGATCTACACTAAACATTTTCGAATAATTATTTGCCATGTTCACTGCAAATGGAGTTAACATTACAATTGAATGTGTTTTGAAATCTATGTTTGTCGTACCATTTAACATCTTTGATGCATCAACATATAAATGAACTTGCGGACCTTCATCTCCATGAGATGCTCTTACTTCTGCTTTTTCATCTCCAAAGTTCAACGTGATATTTTTAATGTTGTTCATCATCGGAGTATTCATGCCTCCAAATCCGCCGATATGATATTGAAACATTTGTGGTGTTATAATTGAATCAGTTGTATCATCAAATCTGCCTTCCATCTTCAAAAATATATAACCTGAATTCCATGTCCAGTACATACCCGCAGCGTCTCCTCCTGGATCTAGTGCACCCGTACGTTTATCTAATGACATTGTGTTTCTTAAACTATCTACACCCACAATAAATTCAATTCCTGAATAATTGCCTTCTGGTATATTGCTTAAATTAATTTCTCTACTACTTACAATACTTTCTTTTAATAAGAAATAAGAACTATCTTGTGGTATTACATATTTCGAGCCGTTTTCATTAACCAAAACGATATTACTAATGAAATAATCAAATTTACTTATACTGTAATTTTGATTAAACGAATTGTAGTAAAATATAGAGTCTAATACCAAGTTTAAATTACCAACTCGATTATCAAATTCTATCGTTAATTCGCCTTTTCTATTGGGGTCTATATCTTCGGATGTATGTAAATCATCATCTTTTTTACAAGCTGTCAAACTAAGTGCAGCTAATAATATTATACTTAATTGTTTGTTAGATATTTTCATAAGGTATTAAAATCAATAATAAGATATAGCAATAGTCGTACCACATACTTTTGACTTCTGTCACATTAGTTACATAATTTCTTCTAAAATATGATGCGAATTAAGCGCTTTAAAGTTTTCAATATGAGCAGAATAATAGTTCAATAATTGCAA
>JBKCCA010000275.1:0-1009 GCA_046305595.1 bacterium | reverse complement strand
TTATTGCTCCCTTCGCTATGCAATTAGCCATTGATAAAGCTAATCAATATGGCTCTGGTTGGGTAAGTGTTAAAAATTCTAACCATTTCGGTATCGCTGCATACCACGCCATGATGGCTCTCGAGCACGATATGATTGGCATCGCAATGACCAATGCAAGTCCGCTCGTCGCCCCCACCAACTCCAACGAACGCATGCTCGGCACTAACCCTATGTGCTATGTGTTTCCTGCAAAAAATTTTCCGCCAATTGTTATTGACATGGCTACTTCAACAGCTGCTAATGGTAAACTAGAAATCGCTCAAAGAACTAATAAAAATGTTCCCTTCGGATGGTTGCAAAATTCTAAAGGCGAAGCTTCGAATGATGCAAATGAATTGAAAAAAGGCGGATCACTTTTACCTCTCGGTAGTACCAAAGAAAATGGTAGTCATAAAGGCTTCGGATTATCAGCGGCAGTTGATATTTTTTCGGCTGTATTATCTGGTGCAAACTTCGGACCTTGGGTACCGCCATTCGTAGCATTTCTAGAGCCTGACCCAAATCCGGTAGGTGAAGGCATCGGACATTTTTTCGGTGCAATGCGTATCGATGGATTTAGAAAAAAAGAAGATTATTTTAATTCAATAGATACCTGGATTAATCGATTCAAAAACGCAAAACGTATTGATGAAAATCAACCTGTAATTATACCAGGTGAACCCGAATTTGAAGCAAAGAAAATCAGATCAGTTGAAGGTATAACACTAGATGAAAATGTGGTGAAAGATTTAGTTGAATTAGCACTAGAGACTGGGATTACTGAAATGTAAGATGTAGAATTTAAGATGTAGGATTAATTACATTCTACATCCTACATTCTACATCCTTAATTAATCCCTTTAAACAACCTATTCCATCTTATCTTATTCAAGAAAGATTCATTCGCATCCCACGACATCCATATAAATAAGGCTTTGCCAACGATTCTGTTTTCTGGTACGAAGCCCCAGAAACGTGAGTCTAATGA
>JBKCCA010000274.1:0-2578 GCA_046305595.1 bacterium | reverse complement strand
TACCAAGAGCTTTCATTAGATTATTGATAAGAGCTTCTTCATTACCATTTGTATAAGCTAAGTCAGCATCTGTTAAATCTCTGTACTTACGCTTTACCTTAATTCTAATTTTATCCCAGTTATTTCCTATTTGTAAATCAGCCATAAAACCTAATATTTTAGGCGAAAATACGTATAAATTTCAATTGTTTTAAGGTATAATCTTCTCAAATTTTCTAAAAATCATTTTTATAAATTATATTCGCTAATACTAAATTAAACTATTATGCTAAAAAAATTACTAATAACAATTGTTTGTTTGTTTTTATTTAACAATTTATTTGCTACTCATTACCAAGGTTATGACATGAGTTTAATAAGCCTTGGCAATAACATGTACAAGATTAGATTGAAAATTTATAGAGATGTAACAGGTGCTAGGATGCCTACAACAGAGTCTTTAACTATAAAAAGGAATTCTGATAATGGAACAGTTCAGACTATATCATTGCCTAGAATTCAACAATACCCCATTACATATGATGCTAAAGAGTGTTTAGCGCCTGGTGCAAATACTAAATTAGAGATGCATATTTATGAATCGGCAGCAACTAATTTCTCGGCATTAAATTCGACTGCAGGATATTATGCTACAAATGGTACTTGCTGTAGAGCTCCAGGTATTGTAAATGTTTTAAATTCATCTAGTGCTGGAATTCAGTTTGTGATGGATTTTCCTCGCTTAAATACTACATCGCCATATATTAATAATTCATCTCCTGAATTTAAGAGTGATCCACTTACTTATTTTTGTGTTGGAAAATCTTATGCATATGATATGAACGTTGTTGACCCCAATGGTGATTCATTAGTCTTTTCATTAGTGCAAAACTTAGATGGTGGTACATCGAAACCTTTTTCAACCATAGATTATGCACCTGGTTATAATTTATTGACTAACATTATGGATGGGTTACCAGACATTAACGTAAATGCTCAAACAGGACTAGTTAGTTTTATAGCAACAAGAGCGGGCCGATATTTAATCGCAATCAAATGTGAAGAGTATCGTAATGGAGTGAAGATAGGTGAGATAAGAAGGGAGTTTATGTTAGAGACAGTTGTATGTAATGATATAGCACCTATTTCTAAAGTTAATGACAGTATTAGAAACACTTTTGTAGATACTATTTTTTACGGAGAGAATTATAAAATCAATTTTAAATCTTTCGATTCTCCAACTGATACATTAGAAATGATTTTGTTACCACGTGTCAATATTGATGAAAATATTTTTAATCCGAATACATATAATGCAAAATGGGGTGTAGTTGGAAAAACCGATTCTTTAGTACAAATAATTCAAGGAGTTGGTACTGTTGAAAGCGAATTCGCTTGGACACCCAAGTGTGAACATGTTAGAGACAAACCTTACGCATTTACAATTATAACGAGAGACAGAACATGTCCGCAGCCTCTATATGATACAACTTTTGTAGAATTATTTGTAGTTAAAATTGATAATAAAGAACCATATTTTATTTTACCTGATACCGTAAAAAGATATTCGCTTAAAAATTATTTTATAAGAGAGGGTGATGCATTTCAATTGAACGGTGATTCAATTTTAAAAGCTTACGATTATGATTCTTCACAAGTAATTGCAATAACGTATTTACCCGAACCAAACAATGGCTCTGTAAATACTTTATTTGAATTTAATTCATTCCCTGATTCAATATATGCAACGGCAAGCTTCGTATGGAATTCAACATGCAATACAAGTAGATCAGAACCGTATAATGTTAAATTTTTTGTTGTAGATAATGATTGCTTAAAACCAGATACAGCAACATTTGAAATAAATATTTATGTATTAGAAGGTGTAAAAGCATACCAAATACAAGGCAATACACAAATAATAGATACAAGTTTAATATATACTTACACTACACTAAATCAGACTGGGGTTAGTTATAATTGGTATGGACAGAATGTGAAAATTATATCTGGACAAGGAACTAATAGTGTAAATGTGAAATTGAATAAAGTAGATGCGGAGTTATCATGTGAAGTAACAGATATTGTAGCTACATGTAAGGACACGAGTAGTTTAATTATTGGAAATTTTGTTGGAGTAGATAATACTTCAAAGACAGAATATAAAATCTATCCGAACCCGACAGAAGGTATAATTAATATTGAAGCATTAATAAAAACAAAAAGTTCAATAGTTAAAATTTATAGTGTGCAAGGTAAACTTATTTTAACTAAAGAGTTTAAAGATAATGGCATCATTGATATTAATGATTTTAGCAAAGGCGTCTATCTAATTAAAATAGATGAATCAGTTTTCAAGATTGTTAAACATTAATGTTTAACAATCTTTACCGGCAAATATTTATTAGAATATAATATATACACTCCATTATCTAAAAAACCTAAATCTAATTCAAATGAATTTTTATGGTTAGTTGTTTCATATACTGTTTTGCCAGTAATATCAACAACTGACCATAAAATATTTGAGTCATCAACATTTAAATTTATTTTATCTGTAAATGGATTCGGGTAAAGATTCAATGTTTTTAATTCGATT
>JBKCCA010000273.1:0-1001 GCA_046305595.1 bacterium | reverse complement strand
TAGGGTTTGCGATTGTAGTATCACTTAATCCTGATGCTGGTCTCCAACGATAGCTCTCACCACCAAAAGCTTGTAATTGTACCGTACCGTTACCACAAATCAATGCAGGCTTCTTGCTCGCTATGCCTTTCGGTATCGTTCGAATGGTAAAGGTCATAGGTTTTGCACATGCTCCCTCGGTCGTGACTATGACTGTTACAATGATTTCTGTTACACCGCTTGGTACCGTGTAAGTTGGATTCATTTGGGTGTTATCATCAAAGAATCCGACGTCTACACCAGTAGGCGTTACAGCCGACCAAGTATAGTCAAGGTTCGGAACATCCGAAGTAATATTAAGGGTTAAGACCGTCGGCGGACAAACAATGGTGTCGTTGAGTTGGCTTAAGGTTACCACAATCAATGGTGGTACATAAATAGTATCGACCGTATAGTGATTGATACAACTATCGTAAATACTGATGATGTACATGGTTAAGCTGTCGGGTGATACTATTAATACCGGACCGCCACCAACAAAATTTCCTAAACTATCTGTCCAGGTATATTGTAATTGCGAGCTTCCACCTGATGTCTTTACTAATTTATATAATGTATCACCTTTGCAATCGATATCTTGATAGCCTGTGATTTTTAAAGTATCAAAATCACTAATTGAAACTTGAGCTTGTGAAGGTGAACAAATACTGTTGCTGATGATTTTTATAATTACTTCTTCGTCTGCTTCAACAATATTATCATCAACAGGCATGATCACTAAATCTTTGAAAATTAAACCAGCTGGAATAACAATTGAATCAGTATTAATTGCTAAATAATCATCAACCATAGTAGCAGTACCAGTAACTTCATAGTAGACTGCTAAATTTTTACTGACATCCGCAGAATTTCTTCTAAATCTAAAAACAGCACTGTCGCATTTTTCTTGAACGATAGAACCTGTAGGTAAAAGTTTAGAAATGGTAGCATCGGTACTTGTTTCACTTTTGAAACTCAATGCT
>JBKCCA010000272.1:0-4223 GCA_046305595.1 bacterium | reverse complement strand
CATTAGAAGCTATCACTTTAACATTATGTTTTTGAGCAAAGTTTAAAAGTACCGAATTGACTTTTTCTTGATCAGCCATTTTATGTCTTTGCAATTCAACATAATAGTCATCACCAAAAACATCTAGCCACCATTTAAATTCTTTCTCAGCTTCAGCCTCTCCTTTTCTTAGAATAGCTTTAGGTACCATTGCACCAATACAACATGTCGTGGCGATTAATCCTTCGCTATATCTAAGTATTAATTCTTTATCAATTCTAGGGTATTTACCATATAAACCTTCAATATACCCAAGCGAGCACAGCTTCACTAAGTTCTTATATCCGGTTGCATTTTTAGCCAATAATAATTGATGATAACGAACATCTTTATCGTCTTTAGTAAACTGTCGTTTATGACGATCTTCTACCACATAAAATTCACAGCCTACAATTGGTTTCACATTATGCTTAGCTGCCTCAGCGACAAACTTGAAAACACCGAACATATTACCATGGTCGGTAATTGCCAAGGCTTTCATACCATCATTAGAAGCTTTTTTAAATAGCTTTTTGATGTCGGCAGCCCCATCTAATAATGAATATTGAGTATGTACGTGTAAATGTGAAAAATCAGGCATAATAGATTAAAGTAGAGTCAAAAATACTGAATGTTTAATTAGCTTTTTACTTCCTTTTTCCACAATTTAATTAATTAACTAGTAGCTAGTAGCTAGTAGCTAGTAAAGCATTTGCAACCTTTAAAATATCCCCAAGCTTTTAATTTTTTTAAAGAAAAGGGTGTGAATATGGGAATAGAAAGCAAATACTAAAAGCCGTCGCACGTATTAACTTACAGTATTGAGGCCTATTGCTTTTTTCTTTAAAAAAATTAAAAGCTGAAGTAAAAAGAAAAAAAAGCAATACGAAAAAAGGAAAATTGAAAAAGTGAATATCGAAAACAGGGTTTTCTCAATAGAAAAACCCTATTTAAGGTTTGAGTTTTGGTATTTTAAGGCTTAGAAGCTTTAATTTTTACGAAAATTCAAATAATGCTCATATTATTTCAACAATACGTTTGAAATTAGGTAAGAAAAGTTAACTTTGCGGCACGAAAAAATAATTAGATTAATTATGCCAAATATTGGGAAAATTGCTCAAATCATCGGTCCAGTTGTGGACGTTAGCTTTGCACAAGAAGGTGCAAAATTGCCTAACATTTTCGATGCTTTGTATGTGACTAAAGAAAATGGTCAAAAAATTGTATTAGAGTGTCAACAGCATTTAGGTGAAGACAGAGTACGTACAATTGCGATGGATTCTACAGACGGATTAGTTCGTGGAATGGATGTAATTGATACTGAAACGCCTATCACTATGCCAATTGGTGAAGACATCAAAGGTCGTTTGTTCAACGTAGTAGGAGACGCTATTGATGGTATGCCAGAAGTTAGTAAAGTAAATGGCCGTGCGATTCACAATAAACCACCAAGATTCGAAGACTTATCAACTGAGACTGAGATCTTGTTCACAGGTATCAAAGTAATTGACTTATTAGAGCCATACGTAAAAGGTGGTAAAATTGGTTTGTTCGGTGGTGCCGGTGTAGGTAAAACAGTATTAATTCAAGAATTGATCAATAACATCGCGAAAGCATACGATGGTTTATCGGTATTCGCAGGTGTAGGTGAGCGTACTCGTGAGGGTAATGACTTATTGAGAGAGATGATTGAAGCAAACATTATTCGTTACGGCGAAGAGTTCAAGCATTCGATGGAAGAAGGTGGTTGGGATATCTCTAAGGTAGACCCTAACGCTTTAAAAGATTCGAAAGCTACATTCGTATTCGGACAAATGAATGAGCCTCCTGGTGCACGTGCGCGTGTTGCCTTGTCAGGTTTAACAGTTGCTGAATATTTCCGTGATGGTGATGAGCAAAGTGGTGGTCGTGATATCTTATTCTTCATCGACAATATCTTCCGTTTCACACAGGCAGGTTCAGAGGTTTCGGCTTTATTAGGTCGTATGCCTTCTGCGGTAGGTTACCAACCAACATTGGCAACTGAAATGGGTATGATGCAAGAGCGTATCACTTCAACTAAGAGAGGTTCTATTACATCGGTACAAGCGGTTTACGTACCTGCCGATGACTTAACTGACCCTGCTCCGGCTACAACTTTCGCCCATTTAGATGCAACAACAGTATTATCACGTAAAATTGCTGAGTTAGGTATCTATCCTGCGGTAGATCCATTAGATTCTACTTCTAGAATCTTAGCTCCAGAAATTATCGGTGCTGAACACTATGGTTGCGCTCAAAAAGTGAAAGAAATCTTACAACGTTACAAAGAATTACAAGATATCATCGCGATCTTAGGTATGGACGAATTATCTGAAGAAGATAAATTAGTAGTATCTCGTGCTCGTCGTGTACAACGTTTCTTATCACAGCCTTTCCACGTTGCTGAGCAATTCACTGGATTAAAAGGTGTGTTAGTAGATATCAAAGAAACTATCAAAGGATTCAATATGATTATGGATGGTGAGGTTGATGAATACCCTGAAATGGCTTTCAACTTGGTAGGTACTATCGAAGAGGCAATGGAAAAAGGTAAAAAATTAATCGCTGAAGCAAACGCTTAATCACATGATTTTAGAAGTTTTAACACCAGACAAAAAAGTATTTTCAGGAGAAGTGAGCTCTGTGACTGTTCCAGGTGCTAAAGGTTCTTTTGAGGTGCTAAACAATCACGCTCCTATCATCTCTACTTTAGAGAAAGGATCTGTTAAAATCAAAGCAAAAGAAGGAAACCAAGAACTAACTATAAGTGGTGGTGTGATCGAAGTACTTTCTAACAAAGTAGTGGTTTTAGCTGAAAGCATTATTAGCTAATAAAGCTCAATAGCGTATAAATAAAAAAGGACTGAATTAATTTTCAGTCCTTTTTTTATGCAATAAATCTTGCAATTATTTTAATATATTAATTTTCTTACGGATGGTACCTAATTCAGTTTGTATGCTCAACTGGTAAATACCATTTGTTAAATCATTAAACTCAAGATTAATATTCTGATCGCCTTTTAATAAATCTCTTTTTTCTGAATAAACTAATTTACCATCAATGCTAAATAATTCGATGTTAGCATAAGAATTATTAGCAATGTAGAAATTCACATTTAAATTATTCATAGCTGGGTTAGGATAAACTTGCGCTTCTAACAAGTCATCAATATTCTCTATACCAACTGACCCAAAGAATGATAAATCATCAACATACAATATTGAGCCTACTGGGGCATTGGCTAATGCAGAAGTATCAAATTCACCCGTAAAGGCTGAACTTGTACTAATGACTATGATTGCTGTATCTGGTGTAACTTCTTGAGTGTAAAATATAGGTACATTAAATGATTGCATGCCAGTAGCAGGAGTTTGAGATAATGTTACAAAAGTTGCACCTACAACATTAAATGGGCCTGCAATTGAATCGTATTTCGTAAATAAAACAGTTATTAACCCTGAATCAGGTCTATTACCTTGTTTATAGTTATAAAAACCTCTAAATTCTGATGGTCTATTTGAATAAGCAAATCCTGGTAAAATAGTCGCATTTGCTAAATCTAAGGTACCTGTAACCATTGCTCCTGGTGTACCAGATGTATCACCTACATTAGCAGCATAAGATTCTAATCTTGCTGAATAGGTACCAGAGTTTTTAATTGTAGAATTTCTAGAAACATTTGGTCTAGGCAATCCACCACCACCTAATAATACCGATGCATAATTAGTAGTCACATAACCCTGTGGCTCGAAGAAGAACAATAAATTTGTCCAGCTTTCAAACCCCCCATTTTGAAATACCTGCGCTTTTGAACCTAATGCAGTAAACAATAAAATTATAGTAAAGATCTTTTTCATATACCAAATATAAAAAAAAAGCTTCCGAAAATTCGGAAGCTCTACGCATTTATATTATTAATCTATCAAACCCTAGTTTAATCCGAAGGTTAAGCCAAGAACGAATGTATTCAAATCTGGACCTTCATTTTTGTTGAAAACACTTTGTGGGTAATATTTTCCGTAGATACCCATACTTCCATAACTTACTCTACCGATAAAGCCATATCTTAATTCATTGAAATTAAAGCTGTCATTTACTTTTTGCTTTCCTTTTGCATCAGATACTTGCTTTAATCTACCATTGATTAAGTAACCTAACTCAACACCTGCTGAAGCACCAAGGC
>JBKCCA010000271.1:0-1741 GCA_046305595.1 bacterium | reverse complement strand
TTATTGTAATCAATAATTTTACATACTGGAGGCACTGCATTTGGAGAAATTTCAACCAGATCAAGTCCCTCTTCATCTGCTAAAGCTAAAGCATCTCTAAGTTTCATCACCTTAGGTTCTGCTCCTTCAATAATTACACGTACCTCTAAAGCTTTGATAAGCTCATTGATACGATGTTCTGCTTCTTTCTTCCTACCGAATCTATTGTCGTTTCTAGAAGAGTTGAAATTCTGTGCTATAGTTTCCTCCTTTTTTATTAAGTTATTTAGAAATTAAGTTATTAAAAATTAAGTACTTGGTATTTATAACCTTGATAGCTTTTTTAATATAACTTATTAACTAAAATTAAATTTTTGTTTCTTTTTGCATGATTTCAGTGAATGCTTCGATAGTCATACTACCTAAATCACCTTCACCATGCTTTCTTACTGATAACTTGCCTTCTTCTTGTTCCTTTTCGCCTACAATTAGCATAAAAGGTATTTTTTTGATTTCAGCATCCCTAATCTTCTTCCCAATCTTCTCGTCTCGGTTGTCAATAAGTCCGCGAATATCGTAATTATTTAGCGAATCTGAAATACTTTTTGCATAATCTGCATATTTTTCGCTGATTGGAAGTATGATATATTGATCAGGACTTAACCATAATGGGAAGTTGCCCGCACAATGCTCGATCAATACCGCTACAAAGCGCTCTAATGAACCAAATGGCGCACGGTGAATCATTACCGGTCTATGCTTCTGATTGTCGCTACCTGTGTACTCTAGCTCGAATCTTTCTGGTAAATTATAATCTACCTGGATGGTACCTAATTGCCACTTTCTACCAAGGGCATCTTTTACCATGAAGTCTAACTTCGGACCGTAAAATGCAGCTTCGCCTAATTCAACTACTGTATTTAATCCTTTTTCAGCTGCTGCTTCAATAATTGCTTGTTCCGCTAATGACCAATTCTCATCAGATCCGATATATTTTGATTTATTATCAGGGTCTCTTAATGAGATCTGTGCAGTATAGTTTTCAAAACCTAATGCCCCGAAAACATATAATACTAAATCAATAACTTTTTTAAACTCCTCTTTTACTTGATCTGGGCGACAGAATAAGTGAGCATCATCTTGAGTAAAGCCCCTAACCCTTGTCAATCCGTGTAACTCACCACTTTGCTCGTATCTATATACTGTACCAAATTCAGAAAAACGAACAGGTAAATCTTTATATGAACGAGGTTTGGTTTTGTAGATTTCACAGTGATGCGGACAGTTCATTGGTTTTAAGAAGAACTCCTCACCTTCTTGTGGTGTTTTTATAGGTTGAAATGAATCAGCACCATATTTATCGTAATGACCTGAAGTCACATATAAGTTTTTATGTCCGATGTGTGGTGTAATCACCGGCTCATATCCCGATTTTATTTGAGCTTTCTGTAAGAATTGTACTAATCTCTCTCTTAAAGCTGCACCCTTTGGTAACCACAATGGCAATCCCATTCCCACTTTTTCTGAGAAAGCAAACAATTCTAATTCTTTACCTAGTTTTCTATGATCTCTTTTCTTAGCTTCTTCTAATAAAGTTAGGTAATCTGTTAGTTCAGATTGCTTAGGGAAAGTAACTGCATATAAGCGAGTTAACTGCTTATTTTTTCGTCACCTTTCCAATAAGCTCCTGCCACACTCATTAACTTTACAGCTTTAACAAAACCTGTGTTAGGTATATGCGGACCTCTACATAAGTCTGTAA
>JBKCCA010000270.1:0-1685 GCA_046305595.1 bacterium | reverse complement strand
CACTTAGTCCGGTGCCACCAGCTCTAGGTGTCACAGATATTAAATTCTCATTACAATATCTTAGGATGTTAGAAATTTCAATTGTATCACTTGGCACTAAAACAATTTCGGGCATAAAGAATAGATCTTCTGTTTCATCATGCGCATAATTCTTTTTTAGCTCTTCGTCAATTATCACTTTAGTGATGCTCTCAAAATATTGAATATGTGTTTTATTTATTTGTTGATATTGCATGTAATTAATGATTCTATGTATTAATATTCTCTGAAGTATTTTACTACTGACTCACCAATCATTCCATTGATGGGCACCTTTGTTTTACGAATTATTACTTCTATAGATTTAGCAAAATTAAAGTTTGAAAGTATATCATCGTGAACATCCTTAACAAATTGTTCTAACAAAATGTATTTTATATTCATTCTTAATTTCACAATGTTGAAAATAATTTCATAATTAACAGTTTGGCTTAAATCACCATTGTTTAACTGCTTATCGTCTATTTTAACATGAATATCTACTATGAAATTTGTGCCTATTAGATTTTCTTCCTGATAATAGCCATGATATGCATAAAACTCTAGGTTCTGTAATGAAATAGTGTACATATTGAGCAATATGATTTTTTGTTACATTTGTGCCGAAGTTAACAAATATAAATTATAGCAATGGCTAAAACAGATCTATTTGAATCACCAGATTACTATTTATTAGACGAATTACTGACTGAAGAACATAAGTTAGTAAGAAATTCAGTTCGTGACTGGGTTAAGAAAGAAGTTAGTCCGATCATCGAAGACTACGCTCAACGTGCAGAATTCCCTAAGCAATTAATTAAGGGCTTGGGTGAGATTGGGGCGTTCGGACCTACCATTCCGGTTGAATATGGTGGTGGTGGTATGGATTATATTTCATACGGATTAATCATGCAAGAAGTAGAACGTGGTGATTCTGGAGTACGTTCAACAGCATCAGTACAAGGTTCATTAGTTATGTTCCCTATCTATGCTTACGGTTCAGAAGAACAGCGTAGAAAATATTTACCAAAATTAGCTACTGGCGAGTTTATGGGTTGCTTCGGATTAACGGAGCCTAACCATGGATCAAATCCTAGTGGTATGTTAACGAACTACAAAGATGCTGGCGACCATGTAATATTAAATGGTGCGAAGATGTGGATCTCTAATGCTCCATTTGCTGATATCGCAGTAGTATGGGCTAAAGGTGAAGATGGTAAAATCAGAGGCTTAATTGTTGAGCGTGGTATGGAAGGATTTTCAACTCCAGAAACTCATAACAAATGGTCTTTACGTGCATCTGCTACAGGTGAATTAGTATTCGATAATGTTAAAGTTCCGAAAGAAAATATATTACCTAATGTTGAGGGATTAAAAGGTCCCTTAGGATGTTTGAATCAAGCTCGTTATGGTATCGCTTGGGGAGCATTAGGTGCAGCGATGGATTGTTATGATACTGCATTAAGATATTCAAAAGAGAGAATTCAATTTGATAGACCAATCGGCGGATTCCAATTGCAACAAAAGAAATTAGCTGAGATGATTACTGAGATCACTAAAGGACAATTATTAAATTGGAGATTAGGAGTATTAAAATCAGAAGATCGTGCAACAGCTGCGCAAATTTCAATGGCTAAAAGAAATTCAGTAGAAGTAGCTTTAAATAC
>JBKCCA010000269.1:0-2039 GCA_046305595.1 bacterium | reverse complement strand
ATATACTTCCGAAGGCTACTAAAAATAATTTCAAAAATGCTGCGAAACTTGCTGTTTTTACAATTGATGACATATAAGCTGTAATCAATGATGGTGCTCCATCATAAACATCTGCAGCCCAAAAATGAAAAGGTGCTGCTGAAACTTTAAATGATAAACCAACAATCATTAATAATACTCCTAAGTCAAAAAGCGCAGCTGTATCGCCACCACTTTCTGTTACTATTGTACTAATAGTTTCAATATTGAATGAACCAATGAAACCATAAATTAAAGCAATACCAAAAAGTAAAAAACCTGTAGCAAAAGAACCCATTAAAAAATATTTCAATGCTGCTTCATTTGAAGCTAAATCTTTTTTACGTATGCCCGCTAATACAAACATCGCAATTGACATAATCTCAATACCAATGAATAGCATTGCTAAATCATTGTATGAAACCATACATAAAACACCAACTAAAGAAAACAAAATTAATGCTACATATTCAGCAACGTTGCTGCTAATTTTTTCAAAGTAACCTGGCGACATTAATAAAATTAACATCGTACCTGCTATTGTTAAAATCGAAAATGCTATTGCATAATTATCAACAAAAATCATGTTGTTGAAATAATACATATTCGTATTCCAAGCCATCGCATAAGTTGTAGCTGCAGCAGCCAAACCTAATAAAGATATAGGCAGTATAGTTTTATTCAGTTTGTATAAACCTAAAAACAATACAACTATTGCTAAAATGGATATAATAATAATACCGCTCATTATTTATGAAATTAAAATCAAATACTACTTAACTGCCAACTTTGAATTGACAAAACCAATTAAATCATTCATTGATGCTTCTGATATATTTAATAAAAATGAAGGATAAATACCTACCACTATTATTACTATTACTGAAACAAAAAGTATCACTCTCTCTGATCCGCTTATATCTGCAAAATTATTAGTTAATGAATTTGTTTCACCTAACATAACTGATTGAAACATTCTTAACATATACACCGCACCAAGAATAATTGTAAGTCCGGCGAATGCCGCAGCCCATGCACTGTATTTATAAATACCCATCATCAATAAAAACTCACCTACAAAACCGTTTGTTAATGGTAATGCTACTGCTCCCATCGTAACTATTAAAAAGCATACCGCTAATACTGGTGCTTTTGAAACTATACCACCTAAATCTGCAATTTTTCTTGTGCCAGTTCTTTCTTCAATAATTTGAATGATAAAAAATAACGCAACCACACTTATACCGTGATTCAACATTTGAATCATTGCACCTTGTAATGACTGAATATTAAATGCAAATAAACCAGCAGTAATTAATCCGACGTGTGCTATCGATGAATAAGCTATTAATCTCTTCATATCAGTTTGTTTAATCGCAATAATTGATGCGTAAACAATTCCAATAATTGATAGTACTAAAGCTAAGTTACCCCAATGTGCAACACCTTCTGGTAATACTGGTAATAACCAACGAATCACTCCATAAATACCCATCTTTAACATGATACCAGATAATAACATAGTACCTTGTGTAGGCGCTTCTGTATAGGTATCTGGCTGCCAAGTATGGAAAGGAAATATTGGCATCTTAATCGCAAACGCAATGAAGAAGGCCCAGAATAAAACTGATTGTTCTGTGATAGATAAGTTCAATGCGTAGAATGAACTTATATCAAAATTCTTGTAGCCTGATGTTTGTAAGAATAAATATATGATACCCGCTAACATGAATAAACTTCCGAAGATGGTATATAAGAAAAATCTTAACGTAACTTTTATTCTGTTTTCTCCACCCCAAATTGCTGAGATAAAATAAACCGGAATCAATGCTGCTTCCCAACATACATAAAATAGAAATGCATCTAAAGAAACGAATACACCAATTAAGCCAGCTTGCATAAATAGCATCAAAGCATAAAATGTATTTTCGTTTTTAATTGCTCTCTTAGAAGTTGACAATACAATCAATGGATATAAGAATGTTGTTAGCAATACTAACAATAAGCTTATTCCATCCATG
>JBKCCA010000268.1:0-4923 GCA_046305595.1 bacterium | reverse complement strand
CTTCTATACCATCCATATTAGGCATGTGAATATCCATTAAGATAAAATCATATTTCTGAAAAGAATGTCGAATTAAATCTAGTGCTTGTAAGCCATCATATGCCATATCGGTAACAAAACCAGCAATAACAAACGCTCTTTGTGTAGTGAATTGTATTACCTTATCGTCATCGACACATAATACTCTTAGAGGCCTATTCTGATTAAATTTAATAAAAAACTCTTTTAATTCTTGATCCATTTTCTTCTTAAAATATCCTTAATACGATACTAAATATATGTAATTATTAGTCATTATTTACTATGGAGATATCGCAATAATAAAAATTAATGATTTCTAGGTATTTTTTACCCAGACTCGCCATTCTTATTGCACCCTCTTGACACATACCAACACCGTGTCCGAAGCCTTTACCTCTCAAAATTATTTTGTCATCTCGTTCTTCCACACTAAAATAAGTGGAACGAAGATTGAAATTCTCTCTCAAATCTTTAGTGCTTACGGCACAAGAGGGTAAAAAGTTCAATCTATTTTCAGAAACAAATGCAAAAGGCACTTGAGTTTCTTTAGACTTTATGTTTAAATAGCTGACCCACTTTTGTTTATCTATCTCTTTTGTCCAGTTTGATTGCTTCTCAGTAATACAAAATGTATCTACTACCGATTTCAAATACGACCTAGGTTTCGACCAAACATCTTCTGAGTTTACGGTAAGTCCGCCACAATTCGCATGAAATACCGCCTCAATTAACTTTGAATCTTTATCAATAATCACTTCATAATGAGTAGAGTCAACGGCAGCTGAAATTTCTTTATTGAATCTGTTTTTACCGTGATAAACTTGACAATGCACCATATCACATAGTTGAGCACCATCAACTTTATGTCTATCTAAATGTTTCAATGCATAGGTTCTAGAAATTACAGCTTGTACTTTTAATAACTCTGCATTTTTAACATTACCTATTTCTGATTCAATAACACCTTTGATGTATTTATTTAATTCCACTTCATTCACCAATTGTAATCTTGCGGCGAGTGTTCTTATATATAGTTGATCTTGGTAGAAAAATATTTTTTGTTTGGGTGTAAATATCTGCACTTTTATATGTGCATCAGCATCATCCGTATTGATAAAAATTTGTTTATAGGTACCAATTAATTTGGCGTTTTTGAAAAGTGAAATTTTATTACTTATTGAATAAATTAAAATAATGTCGTTGGATGTTACTCTTAATATATCTTGATCATCTAAGTTAATAGTGTACTGTCCTTGAGGGAATTCTAATTGTATTTTCTTAGCCTTATAATTTGATAATACATCAACAAATACATCTTTAGCATTCGATGTTGTGATAACAAAGCATAAAACAATTGATAAAAATAATCTCATTAAATATTTTTTAAATAATTTACGATGGATGATGCTGCTCTTTTAGAAGCGCCAGGTTCTCCAACTTTTTCAAACAACTCATTATAATCGTTCATCATTTGTTCATGAGATTCTTGACCTTTTCTCAAACGATTTAATTCAATTTCAATTTTATCAGCTGTACAATCTTCCTGAATAAGTTCTGTTACAATCTTTCTATCTACAATTAGATTTACTAATGAGATGAATTTTATTTTCACTACCATCCTTGCAATAGAAACAGAAATTGCATTTGCTTTATAACATACTACTTGAGGCACTTTAAACAGAGCAGTCTCTAGTGTTGCAGTACCAGAGGTAACAATTGCTAAATCTGCATTATTTAGAATATCATAAGTTTGATTATAAATCAACTTGAAATTTTCAGGCAAATTAAATTGATGATAATATTCAATAGGTAAATTACCAGCAGCTGCAACAAGAACCTGATAATCATTAAATCTTTTGGCTGCTAAAATCATTTCCGGAAAAATCTTTTGCAACTCCATTTTTCTACTTCCTGGTAAAATTGCAAGTATAGGCCTGGCGTCTAAATTAAATTTCTCTTTAAAATCTTTATCGTATAAAAAATTGGCAATAGCGTCTTTCAAAGGGTTGCCAATATATTCAACTTCGTAATCATACTGCTTATAGAAATCTTTTTCGAAAGGCAATATTGAATACACTTTATCTACAAACTTTTTAATCTTGTGTACTCTCTTCGTATTCCATGCCCAAATTTTCGGTGAGATATAATACAATACTTTGAAAGAATTCAATTTAGCAAACTCAGCAATTCGAAGATTAAATCCGGGGAAGTCAATAAGTATTACTGCATCAGGCTTTACTTTTAATAAATCTTGCTTGCAGTAGTTCATGTTTTTTTTGATGTTGTTTAAGTTCATCAACACTTCAACAAAACCCATGAACGACATTTCAGAAATATGTTTTCTTAATGAGGTATTTTTTACTGCCACCATTTTATCACCACCACATACAAAAAATTCTGCATTAGGGTCATGTTCTAAAATAGCATTCATAAGATTTGCACCGTGTAAATCGCCCGATGCTTCACCTGCAATTAAGTAATACTTCATTATTTAATAATGGTAAATGCGAAAATCATCGCGTAAATAAAAGTGCTTAATAATATACCGCGCGCAAGCTGATCGTATTCTTTTTTAATAGCGAATCTAAATATCAATACATTTAATGCAATGCATACGATGTAGAAAAAATTCGGGCGCATTACTTTTTCCAATTGTTGTTGAATCATATCTCCAAAAACATATGCAAGTAATGGTAATGCTAATCCGTATAAAACACCTAAATAAAATTTATCTTTTAACTTCATATACTAAAATCCCAAGCGTTTAAAACTGAAATTGCATGGTGTGCAGTAAAGTCGAATTGCACTGGTACTACTGAAACGAATTTGTTTTTCAATGCCCACTCATCAGTATCTTCTCCATGATCGCTTACTACAAATTCACCTGTTAACCAATAGTATTTTCTTTTATGCGGATCTAAGCGCTCATCAAATTTCTCTTCCCATTTAGCAACTGCTTGTCTACATATACGAATACCTTTTATTTCATCAGCTGAAATAACATAAGGGAAGTTCACATTTAACAATGTACCCTTTGGCAATCCGTTTTTCAAAACTTGTTTAGCTATTGTAAGTACATGTTGATGTAATGGACTAAAGTCGGCACTAGAAGAGTAATCGCTAAAAGAAAATCCGATCGAAGGAATACCTTCTATAGCACCTTCCATAGCAGCAGACATAGTACCAGAATATATCACATTGATTGAAGAGTTTGATCCATGATTAATGCCCGATACTAACAAATCTGGTTTCTTATGCAATACTCTATTCACCGCTAATTTCACACAGTCAACCGGTGTGCCGGAGCAATGGTATGATTTGATGCCTTCGTATAAATCTACTTCTTCTAATCTGAGTGGTTTTGCAATGGTTATTGCGTGGCCCATGGCCGACTGCGGACTATCGGGTGCAACTACCACTACATCGCCGAGTTCTTTCATTAGATAGGCAAGGGTTTGAATACCCTTGGCAGTAATACCGTCGTCGTTGATAACGAGTATGGTTGGTCTTTCGTTCTTCATTGGAACAAAGTTAGCAATAATTAGTAATTAGATTATTGCTTGCACCCGTAAGGGCGGATTTTATCTGCCCGTACTAATCAGACCGAGAATATTTGCAGAGGGAGGACGGAATCCTCCCTTACGGGTGCAGGTAATTAGCTGATTGCTAGATTCGGCCCGACAAAATATCCTCCACCACCGCCGGGTCTAGCAGCGTAGAAGTATCTCCCAAATTAGATGTATCACCTTCTGCGATTTTTCGTAAGATTCTTCTCATGATTTTACCTGATCTAGTTTTGGGTAAACCTTTTACAAATTGAATCTTATCAGGCTTAGCAATGGCACCAATAATTCTTGCCACTGTCATCCCTATATCTTTTCTACGTAAATCTTCTTCGTGTGTATCTTCTTCGCAAATGACAAAGGCATATATTCCTTGTCCTTTGATATCATGAGGGTAACCCACTACCGCAGATTCTACAACTCCTGTATGTGCATTGATTGCATTCTCTACCTCTGCAGTTCCTATTCTATGTCCAGATACGTTAATCACATCATCTACCCTACCTGTAATTCTATACATACCTCCTTCATCACGTGAACATCCATCGCCAGTGAAATATAGATTTTCATAAGCAGCAAAATAATTGGTTCTGCAACGTTCGTGATCACCATAAGTAGTACGAATCATACCTGGCCATGGGAACTTAATACATAAATTTCCATTCACGCCATTTCCTTCTATCTCTTTACCATTTTCGTCGACTAAAATCGGCTGAATACCAGGCAATGGGTAAGTAGCATGTGCAGGCTTAAGCTTAGTGACATTTGCTATTGGAGAAATCATGATACCACCTGTTTCGGTTTGCCACCAGGTGTCGACGATCGGACATCTTTTCTTACCAATATTATCATTAAACCAATGCCAAGCTTCTTCGTTGATTGGTTCGCCAACAGAACCTAAAACTCGTAATGATGATAAGTCTTTATTGTTTACATATTTTAATCCTGATTGCATCAATGAACGTATAGCTGTTGGAGCAGTATATAAAATATTTACTTTAAACTTATCTACAATTTCCCAAAGACGACCTGCATCAGGCCAAGTTGGAACACCTTCAAACATAAGAGTGGTGGCGCCTTGAGAAAGCGGACCATAAACTATGTATGAATGTCCGGTGATCCAGCCAATATCTGCTGTACAGAAATACACTTCTCTATTTTGATATTGAAAAACATTGCTAAAAGTATAACCGGTATAAACCATATAGCCAGCACATGTATGAACAACTCCTTTCGGTTTACCAGTAGAACCAGAAGTATATAAAATAAATAATTCATCTTCTGCATCCATCACCTCGGGCTCGCAATCATATTCATGTAGAGTTTCAATTTTTTTCAT
>JBKCCA010000267.1:0-15655 GCA_046305595.1 bacterium | reverse complement strand
TCAAATTATACAGGTAAAAGTATGACGATTGCAGTTATCGATGCAGGGTTCAGAAAGGCAGATGTTCATAAAGCATTCGATTCATTGAGAGCGAATAATAAAATTTTAGGCACTTGGGATTTCTCGAGAAACCACCCTTATGTTTATGACTTTAGTAATCACGGAACCTCTGTATTATCATGTATTTCAGCGAATGTACCTGATTCAATGATTGGCACTGCTCCACATGCATCGGTATACTTATTAAGATCAGAAGAAGAGGCAGAAGAATATTTAGTAGAAGAATACAATTGGGTAGCAGCAGCTGAATATGCTGACAGTGTTGGAGCTGATATCATTAATTCATCATTAGGTTATACAACTTATGATGCAAATTCACAGAGTCATGATTACCAAGATTTAGATGGTGATAAAACAGTTATCACAAGAGCTGCAAATATTGCAAGCAGAAAAGGTGTGTTAGTAGTAAACTCAGCAGGTAATTCTGGTAATAGTTCATGGTTTTACATAGGTGCACCAGCTGATGGTACAGAAGTATTTAGTATAGGTTCTGTCGGACAAGATCAAACATTATCTAGCTTTTCTTCTCACGGTCCTACTAGCGCAGGCCTCACTAAACCCGATGTAGTAGCACAAGGCGGTCCGTCTTATATCGCCAGAGCAAATACATTAAGTTTTGGATTCGGAAGTGGTACTTCATTCTCTGGTCCAATCATCGCAGGCTTTTCAGCATGTGCATGGGAATTGTATAAGAAAACATATCCTGCATCAAAACCAGCTCAATTAAAATCATGGATTAAGTTTAATTCTAATAATGCCACAAACCCTAATAATGACTACGGATGGGGCTTACCCGATGGTTCGAAGCTCTTATTGAATGCTGCCATAGAACAAAATAAATCTGAAGAAGTGGTAGTATACCCAAATCCG
This sequence comes from bacterium, assembly GCA_046305595.1. Classification (GTDB taxonomy): domain Bacteria; phylum Bacteroidota; class Bacteroidia; order Sphingobacteriales; family Sphingobacteriaceae; genus JAEYZM01. Next base: position 14,725 of record JBKCCA010000267.1, on the reverse strand, counting down.
AATAAAGGATTTTTACAAATTAACTTACAAGACCAAAACAATAAAAACTATCAACTCAACATAAGTGATTTATTAGGTAAGGTTTTATACTCTCAAACGTTTAATACAATAGAGTTATTTAACGGTATTGAATTACCAACAAACATTTTAAGTGGAATTTATATTTTATCATTAGAGAGTGATAACAACAATTACAGAATAAGATTTATAAGAGAATAGTGAAAAAAATCATTTGGTTCATAGCATTGATAATTACGAGTAATTATCTACTAGCTCAAAATAAATACACGATAAATGGTTATATCAAAGATGCATCATCTGGTGAAAACTTGTTAGGTGCAAGTTTTATAATCAAAGATCTAAACAAAGGAGCACAGAGTAATGAGTATGGCTTTTTCTCTATTACATTACCAGAAGGCAATTACATCATACAAGTTTTATATTTAGGTTATCAAACAAAGAACGATACCATCCGCCTAAATAAAAATATTAGGTATAACGTTTATCTATCGAATAAAATAATTCAAAGTAAAGAAGTAGTTGTTACTTCTAGGAGAGCTGATGAAAATGTAAAGAGCACACAAATGAGTACTCAAACATTGCAGATGGAAAAGGTAAAAACTTTGCCTGTAATTATGGGTGAAGTTGATATCTTAAAAACGCTACAACTATTGCCAGGCGTACAATCGGCAGGTGAAGGTAATAGTGGTTTTTATGTGAGAGGTGGAGGTCCGGATCAGAATTTAGTTTTATTAGATGAGGCTGTTGTTTATAACACCGGACATTTATTCGGATTTTTTTCTGTATTTAATTCAGATGCGATAAATAATACGAGTATCATCAAAGGAGGTATACCTGCAGAATATGGAGGGCGATTATCATCAGTAGTGAATGTGAACATGAAAGAAGGTAATAATAAAACGTATCATGCAACGGGTGGTGTCGGATTAATCTCTTCACGTTTAACATTAGAAGGACCAATACAAAAAGATAAAAGTTCATTCATTGTATCGGGTCGTAGAACATACATAGACGTTTTAACGAAGCCATTTGCAGGCAGCAATGAGCGCTTGAAAAATTCGGGTTATTATTTTTACGATGTGAACATGAAATTGAATTATCAATTTTCAGATAAAGACCGAGTATTTTTAAGTGGTTATTTTGGTAAGGATGTCTTCAAATTTCAAGGAGAGCGCTTCGGTATAAGATTTCCATGGGGTAATACCACAACAACATTACGATGGAATCATTTATTCAACGAAAAATTATTCGTGAATACGACTGCGATATATAGCGATTATGTATTTAGGTTAGGTGCATCACAAAGTAATTTTGATTTTGAATTATTTTCAGGCATCAGAGATATTACAGGTAAAATAGATTTCGATTATTTCCCAAATATTAGAAATCAAATAAAGTTTGGTGCGATATATACATTTCATCGCTTCACTCCTACTACTGCAAGTGGAACGATTGGTGAAGCAGTGATCACACCTGAGAAAATAAATAGACAATATGCAAATGAAGCAGCGATATATATTTCAAACGATTTTGATGTAACAGAAAAACTTAGATTGAATACTGGATTAAGATATTCAATGTTTCAACAAGTGGGTCCGTATGATAGATATGTTGCAGGTGCCGATGGCTATACAATTATTGACACTATACAATACAAAGATTGGGAGAACATAAAATTCTATCATGGTTTAGAGCCTAGAATATCACTGCGATATACCATCAATCAAAAGAGCTCTATCAAGGCATCGTACACGATCACTAATCAATACATACATTTAGCATCATTGTCAGGTAGCACTTTGCCCACTGACTTATGGATACCTAGTTCAACATTAGTTCGCCCACAATTTGCAACACAATATGCATTAGGATATTTCAGAAATTTCAAAGATGATATGTATGAAACATCTATTGAACTTTACTATAAAGATTTACACAATCAAGTAGAATTCAAAGAAAGCAAAACAGGACAATTAAGTCCGAACATCGAAAACGACCTCACCTTTGGCGTCGGAGAATCATACGGTGCAGAATTTTTTGTAAAGAAAGCGATGGGTAAATTTAATGGTTGGGTTGGATATACATTATCATATGCAAAAAGAAGATTCCCTGAATTACAAAATGGAAAAACTTTTTATGCAAGATATGATAGAAGACATGATGCATCAGTTGTGTTATCATATACATTAAACGATAAATGGACCTTCGGATCTGTATTTGTTTTTGGATCGGGTACAGCATTTAATTTACCGACGCATTTAGTGTTTTTTAGTGGGACACAAGGCTTGTATTATGAAGGAGATTATAGAAATAAATATCGATTGATACCTTATCATCGAATGGATATTTCTGCAACATACACACATAAGAAAACAGAAAAATTCGAATCAGTTTGGAACTTTAGCATATACAATGTTTACAATCGTTTGAATCAGTATATTATTTATTTAGACATACAGGGAGATGTGTTGAGTAATGGATTAACGATACAGCCGAAGCAGATAACGGTGTTTCCGTTTATACCGTCGGTGACGTGGAATTTTAGATTTTAGAAAAAGAAAATGGAAAATAGAAAAAGGAAAAACGTGGTGGAGTTATTAAGAAATTAAGTTATTAGGTTATTAAGGAGTTAAGTTATTAAGGTTTTGATGAGAAAGTTAAATAGGATTAATCGCAATACGCAATACGCAATACGCAATACAATACCATTTTTTTTGCTGATTGTGCTAGCGCTAGTACTACTGTTCAGTGCCTGCGAAAAGAACATCGAGGTAGATTTTCCGCCGGGTGAGCAGCCTTATGTGATTGAGGGATATATAGAGAGTGGAGTGGTACCGATTATAAGTATTTCGAGAGGAGTATCTTTTTTGAAAAATATCAGCAACGAAGATTTCAGAGATTTATTTGTTACGAATGCGGATGTTGCAATTAGTATAGATGGTGGGGCATGGATCAATTTAGATGCAGTAGATTTTGGTGGGGCGGTAATTTATACGAACACATCCATCTCGGGTGAGATAGGTAAAAAGTATGATTTAAAAGTTGAGGTAGATGGTAAATTATTTACAGCTAGTACGACCATATTACCCTCACATCCGCTAGATAGTATAAGTATAAAAACTGCACCTGGAGATAAGGGAATAAAAGATTCATTAGTTGAATTGACTGCATGGTTCTCAGACCCTATTCAGAAAGATAATTTTTACAGGATGTTAACGAGAAAAAATTCAGAGTTCTTTTTTGATGTTGCATTTAATTCGATTTATAATGATTTATTGATCAACGGACAGCAGACTTCTTTTACGATTTTTGGAGGAAAACAACAGTTGCAGAATAATGATTCAGCAGATTTTTCACAGTACGGATATTTCAAAAGAGGAGATACTGTGTATGTAAAATGGGCATCGATAGACAAGGCACAATTTGATTTTTGGGATAGTTTTGAATCACAGAGTGGTAGTTTTGGTAACCCCTTCGCTCCTACTGTGATTATCAATTCAAATATTAAGGGAGAAGGAGTTTTAGGAATTTGGGCAAGTTACGGGGCATATGTAGACACTGTTTACATCCCAGAATAATGTAACAATAGTTCCATTGAGATTATCGAATATTAATTATTTTAGCGCAAGAATTTAAAAAGAATAAAAATGGAAAATAACATAGAACACGTAGTGTGTTTAATTATAGGTTCAGGTCCGGCTGGCTACACAGCAGCTATATACGCAGCGCGAGCAGATTTGAAACCAGTGATGATTACAGGTATACAGATGGGCGGACAATTAACTACAACAACAGAAGTAGAGAATTATCCTGGTTACCCAGATGGTACTCAAGGTCCGGAGATGATGGAAGATTTCAAAAAGCAAGCAGAGCGTTTTGGTACAGATATAAGATTCGGATATGTAAGCTCTGTAGATTTTAGTGTAGAGCCAAGAAAGGTAATTGTAGACGATTCAAAAGTAATGACTGCAGATGCAGTAATTATTGCGACGGGAGCATCAGCAAAGTGGTTGGGATTAGAGTCGGAGCAAAAGTATAACGGATTTGGCGTATCGGCATGTGCGGTATGTGATGGTTTCTTTTTCAAGGGACAAGATGTGGCGATAGTTGGAGCAGGAGATACAGCAGCAGAAGAGGCAACCTATTTAGCGAAGCTTTGTAATAAAGTTTACATGATTGTTAGAAGAGATGAGTTCAGAGCATCGAAGGCAATGGTGAATAGAGTGTTGAATACAGCGAATATTGAGATCATTTACAATTCGGAAACCAAAGAAATTATGGGCAACGGACAAACGGTAAATGGTGTGAAGATTATGAATAATCAAACGAACGAAGAGAGAGTTTTAGATGTAACAGGTTTCTTCGTGGCAATCGGACACAAACCGAATACAGATGTGTTTAAAGACATTATCGAATTAGACGAAGCAGGATATATCAAAACGGTACCGGGCAGCACTAGAACGAATGTAGAAGGTGTATTTGCAGCGGGTGACGTACAAGATAAAATTTACAGACAGGCTGTAACTTCAGCAGGGTCGGGATGTATGGCGGCGTTGGATGCGGAGCGTTATTTAGCAGCCAAGAATTAAAATTAGTACAAAAGTAGCTAGTAGCTAGACTAGTGACTAGCTACTAGCTACTCTAGTACTAAATTGTACATTTCTTCGCGCATCGCTCTCACACGCTCATCAACAATGTATTCATCGTAAGTCATTACCTTGTCGATAATGCCATTCGGAGTAATTTCAATAATACGTGTTGCAACAGTTTGCATGAACTCATGGTCATGAGAACTTAATATAACAGTACCTTTAAAGTCTTTCAATGAATTATTAAATGCAGTGATTGATTCTAAGTCTAAGTGATTCGTAGGCTCGTCTAATAATAACATATTAGCATTCATCATCATCATTTTAGAAACCATACATCTCACCTTCTCACCACCTGATAATACTTTACAGTTTTTCAAAGTCTCTTCACCTGAAAATAACATCTTACCTAAAAAGCCTCTGATAAATGTTTCGTCTTTCTCAGTAGAGTACTGACGTAACCAATCTACTAAGTTCAAATCAACATTAAAATATTCTGCATTGTTAGAAGGTAGGTATGCTTTAGTGATAGTTACACCCCATTTGATCTCTCCTATTTTAACATCTTGATTACCCATCAACATTTCATAAAATGTTGCAGTGGCAATACTGTCTTTAGAGATTAAAGCTATTTTATCGCCTTTGTTTAATGAGAAGTTGATGTCTTTGAATAGACAAGTACCATCCTCAGTATAAGAAGCTAAATTTTCAACTGATAATATTTGATCGCCCGCTTCTCTTTCTTGTTTGAAAATGATAGCCGGATATTTACGTGTCGATGGTTTGATTTCATCAACATTTAATTTCTCTAATAATTTTTTGCGGGATGTTGCTTGCTTTGACTTAGAAGCATTGGCTGAAAAACGCTCGATGAATTCTTGCAATTCTTTACGTTTCTCTTCCGTCTTTTTATTCTGATCTGATCTTTGTCTTAATGCTAATTGAGAACTCTCATACCAATAAGAATAATTACCAGAATAAATATTCAATTTACCAAAGTCAATATCTGCAATATGAGTACACACAGTGTCTAAGAAGTGACGGTCGTGAGATACTACAATTACAGTATTCGGGAAATCAGCTAAGAAATTTTCTAACCAAGAAATAGTATCTATGTCAAGGTCGTTGGTAGGCTCATCGAGTAATAGAATATCTGGATTGCCGAATAAAGCTTGAGCTAATAACACACGAATTTTTTCATTACCAGAAAGTTCGTTCATTAATTTATAATGAAGTTCTTCTTTTATCCCTAATCCGCTTAACAAAGCTGCTGCATCACTCTCTAAATTCCATCCGTTCATCTCTGCAAACAAGCCTTCTAATTCAGAAACTCTCTCACCATCGGCATCATTGAAATCGGGCTTTGCATACAATGCCTCTTTCTCCACCATGATGTCCCATAATTTCTTATGTCCCATGATCACCGTTTGCAATACCTGAAAACTATCGAATTCAAAGTGATTTTGTTTCAATACCGCAATTCTATCACCCGGTGTTATAGAAACATGCCCCGTTGTCGAGTCAATCTCACCCGATAAAATTTTCAAGAAAGTAGATTTACCTGCTCCGTTTGCTCCGATTACACCATAACAGTTACCTGGAGTGAACTTAACATTAACTTCCTCAAAAAGAACGCGTTTCCCATACTTAAGGGATAAATTAGATACTGAAATCATTGATTTTAAATTAGGCTGCAAAGGTAAGAATAATGATTTATAAATCACATTATTCAAATGCCTAATCTCTTATTCTGCTTAGAAACGTAGGTGTTTTACGGTTAAACCGTTATTTATGAGTTGTTCTAAAGACTTAATACCTATTTCTAAATGCTTTTCAACGAACATAGAGCTTACTTTCTTATCGCTTTCAGCAGTCTTTACTCCTTCAGGAATCATGGGTTGATCAGATACTAATAATAATGCACCCGTCGGAATTTCATTCTTGAATCCGGTCACAAAAATCGTCGCCGTCTCCATATCAATCGCCATCGCTCTTATCTCTTGCAAATATTCTTTAAAGTTCTCATCATGCTCCCAAATTCTACGATTCGTTGTATAAACTGTACCTGTCCAGTAATCTTCCCCAAAATCTCTAATAGCAGTCGAAATCGCCTTCTGTAATGCGAATGATGGCAAGGCAGGTACTTCTGCCGGAAAATAGTCGTTTGATGTTCCTTCGCCTCTAATTGCAGCAATTGGGAGAATTAAATCTCCAATCTCGGTCTTCTTTTTCAAGCCACCACACTTCCCCAGAAATAAAACAGCTTTAGGGTCTATGGCACTTAATAAATCCATCACGGTTGCAGCCATTGCACTACCCATACCAAAATTGATAAGTGTAATACCATTCGCGCTCACACTTTGCATGGGCTTGCCTTCGCCAATAATTTCAGCGTTAAACTTTTCTGCAAAAATGGTCAGGTAATGTGAAAAATTAGTGAGTAGAATGTACTGTCCGAATTCACTTAAGTCACGCCCCGTATACCTCGGCAACCAATTTTGTACAATCTCTTCTTTTGTCTTCATTTTTTTGATAGTACTAGAGTAGCTAGTAGCTAGTAACTAGTCTAGATACTTTCTAGCGACTAGCTACTAGCTACTTTTGTACTCATTAAGCCACTTTAAGTTTCCTAATTTCTGATTTATTAAACTTCTCCTCCGCGTAGGCCAAAGAAATATTCAACTCCTTCACCTTATGATCTGATGGTAATTCAAACATTGCATCGATCATTATTGCTTCCATAATTGAACGTAATCCGCGTGCACCCAATTTATAATCCATCGCCTTATCTACAATAAATTCATACACTGCTTTCTCAAAAGTTAATTGAATATCTTCATACTCAAATAATTTTTGATACTGTTTCACGATTGAATTTTTAGGTTCAGTAACGATGTTTAAAAGAGTCTCTTTATCGAGCGGATTCAAATGTGTAAGTACCGGCATACGTCCGATTAACTCTGGAATTAATCCGAAGCTTTTCAGATCCTGCGGACTGATATATTTTAATAAATTTTCTAAATCTAATTGATCAGTACCTCTATCGATTTGGTAGCCGATTGCTTGTGTTTGCAAGCGTCTAGCAATCTTTTTATCGATACCATCGAAAGCACCACCACAAATAAATAAAATATTTTGAGTGTTGATAGCAATCATTTTTTGTTCAGGGTGTTTTCTACCACCTTGAGGCGGAACATTCACTACTGTACCTTCTAAAATTTTCAATAAAGCTTGTTGAACACCTTCACCTGAAACATCACGAGTGATAGATGGGTTATCGCTTTTTCTCGCAATTTTATCGATCTCATCAATATAAACGATACCTCTTTCTGCGGATGTTACGTCGTAGTCGGCCGACTGCAAAAGGCGAGTTAAAATACTCTCCACATCTTCTCCTACATATCCTGCTTCTGTTAATACAGTAGCATCAACAATACAGAAAGGAACTTCTAAAATTCTTGCAATGGTTTTTGCTAATAAAGTTTTGCCAGTACCTGTTTCGCCTACCATAATGATGTTAGACTTTTCAATCTCTACTCCATCTTCATCACGTTTTTGCGCAAGACGTTTGTAGTGATTATATACTGCTACTGATAAAACTTTTTTAGCATCATCTTGACCAATAACATATTGATCAAGATGTGCTTTTATATCTTTCGGTTTAGCAATTTTTAATGAGTTAGTTGCAATCTTCGATTGTCTCGCATCATTCTCTTCTGTCAAGATATTATTAGCTTGCTGAATACACTTATCACAAATATGTGCATCAATACCAGCAATCAATACTAGAGTATCTTGTTTTCCTGCCCCACAAAAAGAGCAACGTATATCACGATTTTGCTTTGCCATTATTTATTATTCAGTTTTCGGATTTGCTACTAAAATTTCGTCAATCATGCCGAACTCTTTCGCTTCATTTGCAATCATCCAGTAATCACGATCTGAGCATTCCCATACTTTATCGTATGATTGGCCTGAGTGATTCGCAATGATTTCGTATAATTCTTTCTTTAATTTACCAATTTCTCTAGCAGTGATTTCGATATCAGAAGCTTGTCCTTCTGCACCACCTAAGGGTTGGTGAATCATCACTCTTGAATGAGGTAATGCTGCACGCTTCCCTGCTTGTCCGGCGCATAATAAAACCGCCGCCATTGAAGCAGCCATACCTGTACAAATAGTTGCTACATCTGGAGTGATAAACTGCATAGTATCATATATACCTAATCCAGCGTAAACCGAACCCCCAGGTGAGTTTAAATAAATTTGTATGTCTCTTTTAGAATCTGTTGATTGTAAAAATAATAACTGTGCTTGAATGATATTAGCTACGTTATCGTAAATAGGATCACCTAAAAAGATGATACGATCCATCATCAAACGAGAGAAAACGTCCATTTGTGCAACATTCAAATTTCTCTCTTCAATAATATAAGGCGTCATGTTCTTGGTGCCAATATTATTTTCTACTCTCGAAATGAAGTTATCTACTTGTATGCTATTAATTCTGTGGTGCTTAACCGCGTATTTGCGAAATTCTTTTTTGTCTATGCTCATTGTTATGTGATTTCTATGTTAAACGTAGCAAAATAATTAAAGTTTTCGTAATCAGAAAGGGATTTGATTAAAGTATTCCGTATTCCGTAGTCAGTATTCCGATGTGCTTAATTTTAAGATCTGTAGAACTTTTGAAATTAGTACATCGGAATACGGAATACTGAATACTGAATACAAAAAAAGGGGCCTATGCCCCTTTTTTTATTTGATTTCTAAGAATTTAGAGTATTCTATTTCTTTCTTATCGAGGCTAATAACCTCTTTTAGAACATCAAACACCTTTAATGTTTTTACTTCTTCGAACAATTGATTGGCTTGTTCTCTGTTTTGTAAAAAGTTTATTGCGTATTGATTTAATTGTTCTTCGGTTAATGGCTGCGGACTGTACATTCTGAATTGAGCGTCGATTCTTTTCTTAGCAAGCTCAACAACTTCTTCTGGTTTAATCTCAATAGCATTGTCTTTCACAATTTTATTAACGATTAACGACCATCTTAAGTTCTTTGCAAACTCGTCGTATTGCTCAGCAATTTGTTCGTCACTTAATTTATCTTCATTCGTAACTTTCAACCATCTCTTTAAAAACTCATCAGGTAAGTTCATTGAGAATTTAGATACGCCATACTCATAAATATCTGATTGTAATTTACGATCAGCATTATCTTGCATGATTTGTACTAATTCTTCTTTCATTTTTTCAATGAATGCTTCTTCAGTACTTACAGAACCTTCACCATAAATTTTGTCGAAGAACTCTTGATTCATATCTGCTTCTTCAATTCTGTTAACATTCTTAACAGACATTCTGAATTTAGATACTAAATCTTTCGCTAAATCTTCTTCGATATTTAATAAGTGTGCAATTCTATGTGCATCTTTCTTATATGCTGCTTGTAAGTCAAATTCTACAACATCATCTTTCTTCAATCCCATCAATGACTTCTTGATTTTAGCATCTTCTACTAAATCTAAACGCACTGAAGTTGTATTCGTGATACCACCTTCAAACACGCTACCATCCGGAGATAATTGAACTAACTCTGCATAGATTACATCGTCTTCTCTTTCTACTTTCTCAGGATTAGTCATTTTACCGTAGCTTCTTCTGATGTTTTTCAAACGAGACTGTAAAGTTTCGTCATCGACTAAAACTTGGTAATGAACTAATTTATCTTTTTTAGTAAAGCTTTCTTTAATTTCTGGAGCGATACCCATCTCAAAAGAGAATTCAAACTCATCGCTGAAATCCCACTTTGGCTGATACGACTCATCAACTTTAGGTAATGGTTGACCTAAGATGTTTAATTCTTGCTCAGTAATATAGCTGTTTAATGAATCAGATAATAAGCGATTGATTTCATCAACTAAGATACTTTTACCATATAATTTCTTGATATGTGAAGCAGGTACCATACCAGGTCTGAAACCAGGCATACGAACTTTTTTGCTCTGCTCTTTAATGGCTTTCTCCACTTGTTCTAAATAGTCAGCTGGTGCTAGTTTGATTTTCACCACTGCATTTAAAGCATCAATGTTTTCTTTAGTAATATTCATGATCAATTATTTTTTAAAACTAAAACGCCCGACCTAAGTCGGGCGTGGTGCGGAAGAAGGGACTCGAACCCCCACGCCGTGAAGCGCCAGATCCTAAGTCTGGTGCGGCTACCAATTACGCCACTTCCGCGTTTACCGTTCGAGATATTTAGAACGGATTGCAAAAGTAGTCTTTTCTTATTAAAAGACAAACTTTTAATAGTAAAAAAGTAGCTAGTAGCTAGTAGCTAGATGGTGACTAGTAACTGGTGACTGGTAACTAGATAAAACCAATACGAAATTTGACCTTAATTGCCTGCAACCGTAAGGGGCGATTTCATCGCCCCGCTCAAACCTAATGCAGGACGAAATTATTCGGCCTGCTTTCTTTACGGGTCGATGAAATCGACCCTTACGGGTGCAGGTAATTATCATCGTCACAACCCAAAATTTGCACATCGGAATACTGAATACGGAATACTGAATACCTTCTAGTTACAAGTCACTAGTTACCAGTTACAGTTACCAAATACGCCGCCGTATGCTGCAACCGACTCCCATACCAACTATACATCTCGCCATCAACAAGTTGAATTTTTGAGTTCGGAAATTCTGCTTGCAATTCAGCTATATGCTTCTCTTTAAAAGGATATGGTTCGCTAGAAAGGTAAATATCAAAGGGTTCAAGCGATTTTAATTCTGCTAATTCTATTGCGGGGTATCGAGCGTCTGAATGTAACTCTTTAGCAACGTTTAGGTGTCCGGAGATTTCTAAAATATGATCTATGAAAGTATTTTTAGACGCTAACATCCAGGGGTCTCGCCAAATAAAGTAAGCCACACGCCTGTTGTTGAAATGCTTGAGATTCTTAAAACTTTCTCTTATTTGATTCACCAATTGAATCGACTCATCTGTTTTATTCAAAATTTCTCCCAAGCTTAACATCATTTCATACGAATCGTCGAGAGTATAAATATCACTGATATATACCGGGAACTCCTTCTCGAGTTCCTCAATCTGTGATTTTTCATTCTCTTCTTTATTCGCTATAATAATGTCAGGCTGAAGCTCTCTAATCTTCTGAATGTCTAATGTTTTGGTGCCTCCTACCTTTGTAGTTGATTTAAAATATTTCTTCGGATGGATGCAAAATTTGGTAATTCCAACGATTTGATCAGCTAAGCCTATGTCAAATAAAAACTCTGTTTGTGAAGGCACAATTGAAACTATTTTCAAATCTGACTTCTCAGCAAGCTTTATCTCTCTATTTAATTGATCAAAAAATATTGGCATTTATTTTTTCAATTGATATGACTGATCAAATATTTTGAATGATTTTAATTTATTCGGATAGTTCTTTTCAAAAACATATGTGCAAATTGAATCTTTAGAGAACTCAACATTCACAGCATATTGCGATGATTGTTTTTCAATTTTAACATCCACCAAACTTGTCTTAAACTTACCTATACCTGAAGCTATTTGAGGCTCTAACACTTTTAATTTAAAGTCTTTTGCTTGTTCGAAATCTAATGAACGTAAAGAGAACGGCAATTGCTCGATTAACATAACATCCTTCTCAAATACTTTCTCTCCCTCGCCTTCTTTATCTTTATAAGAATTATATTTCATGGTAATCACACTCTTATTGTTGAAGTATGATTTAAATGTTTGTCCTGATTTATCTATCGAAGTACTTATCATCTTATGCAAAACCAATGGGTTCATGCATAAGTATATCATGTTTGCATTCAACAAAGAATCAGCAAATGATTTGCTAACCGTATAGTTTAGAACCCTATACAAATCGGGCCTTTCGATCACATCGCTTTTTACATTAAACTGATCGTTGAAGGTTTGTTTTTCAATTTTGATGAAGATCTCATGAGCATTCTGATTATTCACAAATACTGAATTTTCAGATTTCAAGCTATCCCAATAAGCATTCAATGCCCAGTCTTTAATGAAATTGGTATGTATATCATTGAAATAAGTTTGACGTTTATCAAACTCTTCTTTGGTCTTACTTTTTGCAAATTGTATAGAGAACCAAATGGCAAATGCTATGGCTGCAATGCCTAATATGGCTACTATTTTAACTGCTTTATCGAGGTTTTTCTTCGCTTTTTCTGCTCTTTCTGACATCTGGCAAAGATATAAAAAACGAACTAATCAGGCATGTTAAAAATGAAGCCTTTAGCAAAAACATTCTCTATGCTAATAGAACTATCTTTGCTAAGGTATTTGCGGATTTTTGAAATAAAGACATCTAAACTTCTGCCCATAAAATAATCATTCGAGCCCCATACTTCTTTCAGCAAATCTTCTCGTTTCACTAATGTATTTCGATTCTCGTAAAAATATTTAATTACTTCTGTCTCTTTTTCAGTAATTCTATTGATTTCAGATTCAAAGGTTAAGCATTGATTTTTATAGTTAAAACAATATTTACCAATCATCACCTCAGAAAACTCTTCTGCAGCTAATCTTCTTGAGTACACTTTGATTTTCCAGAGTAATTCCTCTTCATCGAATGGTTTAGTGATATAATCATCGGCACCTAAATCATATGCTTTAAACTTATCTTCTTTCATTGACTTTGCAGTCATGAATATTATTGGAAATTTCGCATCAATTTTTTTGATCTCTTTCGCTACCGAATAGCCATCTAACAAAGGCATCATAACATCTAGTAAACAAAGCTGATATTTTTCTTTTTTAAATTGTGCTAATGCTAGTTCACCGTTAACACATACATCAACCACAAAACCTTCAGCTCTCAAATAATCAGAGAGCAGCAGCCCCAAGTTTGCATCATCCTCAGCTAATAAAATTTTAAATTTACTACTCGACATTTTTTAAAGTTATCGTAAATTTTGAACCTTTCGATAGTTCACTTTCTACATTTACATTACCATTATGTAAATCTATCACTTTCTTCAAGTATGAAAGTCCGAGTCCGAAACCCTTCACATTATGTACATCACCCATCGGCACTCTAAAATAATTATCAAATAATGATGAATGATATTTCTTATCAATGCCAATGCCATTATCTTCAATTTCAATACAAAGATGATCTGCGTTATTATACGTTTTAATATTTATTCGGATGTTAGTATTAGAATACTTGATTGCATTATCTATTAAATTTCTAATGGCATTCATCAAATGTGTTTGATCAGCATACACCTTGAAATTTGTAGCATTTAATTGCCAATGCACTTCTACATTATTACTCTCTAATTGCAATAACATATGTTCAATGACTTGCTTAAGTAATTGATGTATATCTAATAATTTTTTAGAAACTGGTATCTCCCCTTTTTCTAAAGAAGCAATGCTTAATACTTGCTCTACTTGCATTCTCAACTTTTCATTTTCCGCAAGAATAATTTCTGCATAATGTCTAGATTTTGTTGAACTGCTATCGTTGAATTCTTTATTTAAGAACTTAGAGGCTAAAGCAATATTAGTAATCGGAGTCTTCAACTCATGCGTCATATTACTTAAGAAATCAGTCGTTCTGATCGACAAATTTTTCTCCGTGATAATTGCTTGAATAATTTTAATAAATAAAACGATTACAATAATTATTAAAAGAATAGAGGTAATAAATGGTGTTCTTAATTCGGCTAATATATATTGCTTTTTATCTGGGAAAATCAATCGAAGGTCTACCCCTTGCTTGATATTGATAGACTCTAAACGAGTTTCATAGATTGTATTCGATTGTTGTTGAAATGTAGGTGCAAATTGATTGGGTTTCTTTACTTCGAAAACATAATCAATCTTGAACTTATAATACTTCATGTAATAATTAAACACCGAATCAATGGTATTCAACTCTGCTTGTCCGACCCCCTCATCTATACCCCTACACGTTGCCTCATCAGCCACCACCACCTCTGCAGTTCTTAACAAAACCATATTGGCTTTTTCGCTGAATAGTTCTTGCTTAATACGAGCAGTCTCTAGCATCCAGTTTATTTGAATAAATAAAATAGACAATAGAGAAATTATT
>JBKCCA010000266.1:0-3599 GCA_046305595.1 bacterium | reverse complement strand
ATTATCTGCCTTGTATTGGCATTTGCACAGCCTTATATACCTCAGAAACAAGGCTTAAATGTTTCTGGCAAAAAATACGTTTCGGTTTATATCGATAATTCATTCAGCATGGAACGCCAAGGTCAAGAAGGTTCATTGCTCGATGAAGCAAAACGCAAAGCCAAAGAAATTGCTAATGCTTTTCTAGCCGATGATAAATTTCAATTGATCGGCAATGAGTTAAATGGCAATCAAATGCGCTGGCTCAGCAAAGATGATTTTCTTGATGCCCTCTCTGAATTAAAAATTAGACCCGAATCTAAAACGATTAATAAAATTCAAGAAAGTCAATCAACTCTTCTAAATGAAGTGAATGCCGATGCTAAATATGCATTCGTCATCTCTGATTTTCAAAATAGCTTTTACAAAAGCCAAAGTAATGCTAAGATCGATACAAGTATTTTCTGGAATTATGTTTACCTCAAAAATAATAATGCCAGCAATGTGTCAATCGATTCTGTTTGGTATATCTCCCCGGTACATCAGCCTAACTCTGTAGAAAAGATGTTGCTGAAGTTTAGCAATCACTCTGAACAAGATATTCAAAATTTAAACTACGACTTCAAAATCAATAAGCAACTTATTAGCAAAGGTGCTGTTAACATAGCCCCCAATGCTAGTATTATCGATACTTTCATCTATAAAAATAAATCTACCGGATTTCAAGAAGCAGAATTAAGTTTAAACGATCAAGGTATTAGTTTCGACAATGAGTATTATTTTACTTATGAAGTTCATAACTCTAAAAAAGTATGTATCATATCTTCGGATGAGAGTGCTAAAGTCATTGAAAACGTCTTTGAAACCGAGCCTTTCTTTCAATATAAATCTTTTAGTACCAGAAATATTGATTATCAATATTTGCAGTCTTCAAACATCGTTTTCTTAAATAATGTGTCTGAATTTTCGAGCGGATTAGCAGAGGAGCTAAAGAAGTTTGTATCAACTGGTAATACATTGGTTTTAATTCCTTCAGAGAATGAAATTAACAATAGCCAATCATTTAGTACTGCACTTAATTTATATTCATACGCAGATATTGTTGAATCAAAAAATAAAATAGAAAAGATAAATAAAAACTCTACGCTCTATCAGGGCGTATTTCAGAATAATACAAATGATAAGCTCGATTTACCTGCGGTGATTAAACACTTTAGCTTTGCACAAAGAGCTAAGTATGCATCACAAGATATCATGTGGTTAGAGAATAATGAGTCAGTGCTAAAATATTACCCATACAACACCGGACATATCTATCAATTCGCATTTCAGTTGAAGTCTGATTTCTCAGATATTGCTAAACATGCGATCATAGTACCTACTTTTTTAAGAATGGCAAGTATTCATTATGCTGATGCTGGCATGTCGAATTTCATAGGGCAATCGAATACCATACCTGTTAAGCTGAATAATATTGCTGATAATTCTAAAAAAGAACTTATCAAAGGCAATATCAAAATCATACCTGAAATTAAGTCCCAACTCTCTAATTCCTACATTTATGTAGCCGATCAAATAAGAGAAGATGGCATCTATACCCTAAAGATCAACGATCAAAATATCAGCAAAATCGCCTTTAATTATAACCGAGATGAGTCAAAAATGAGCTTTTTAGAACTCAATGATTTAGAAGATTTAGCCAATGAAAAACTAAGTATTTGGGAATCAGGCAGCTCCTCTCTTACAAAACTGATTAAAGATGAGTCTTTAGGAAAGAGATTTTGGAAAATATGTGTTATTTTGGCCCTAGTTTTCATAGGCTTAGAAATATTGTTAATACGAGCATTTAAATAATGAAAGTACTTTTTAAATCAGTCAAGGTAGTCGATAAACATTCGAAGTGGAACGGACAGCAAGTAGATGTTCTAATTTCTTCAGGTAAAGTCGAAAAAATAGCAAAGAAAATTGCTGTAACAAATATTAAATCGTACGAATTTAAAAACGCTTGTATATCGCCTAGCTTCATTGATATGAATGCCAGCATTCCTGATCCTGGTATGGAGCAAAGAGAAGATTTAAACTCCGGATTAAATGCGGCAGCAGCAGGTGGCTTTAGTCATATCGCTTTAATGCCTCAGCAAAATCCGACTGTTCAAGATAAATCTGGTGTAGAATTCATCAAGTCTAAAACCGAAAAACACATTTGCCAACCTCTTATCATCGGCGCTATGTCGAAAAATAGAGAGGGTAAAGAAATGACAGAGATGTACGATATGCAAATTGCTGGTGCAGTTGCGTATTCTGATGCAGATAAATCGGTACAAGACGCCGGACTTATGTCGAGATGTTTGTTGTATGCAAAAGGCATCAACTCTTTCATCATGTCTTTCCCTGAAGATCATAGTTTAGCACTCGGTGCCAAAATGAATGAAGGGGTGATGAGCACTCTCTTAGGTATGAAAGGTAACCCTTCGCTATCTGAAGAACTCATGATTGCTCGCGACCTTTACATCGCCGAATATCAAAATGCAAAAATTCACTTTAGCAATATCAGCTCAGCAAGATCTGTTGAACTTATTAAAGCTGCTAAAAAGAAAGGTATAAATGTTACTGCGGATGTTACTATACACCATCTGTGTTACGATGAAACAATCTTAGAAGAGTTCGATACTAATTTCAAACTTCGCCCGCCTTTAAGAACTAAACAAGATGTGAATGTTCTTAAAGCTGCAGTAAAAGAGGGTATCATCGATGCTATCACATCACAACATACTCCAATCGAAAAAGAAGGAAAAGAAGTAGAATTCGAAGTAGCAAAATACGGAATGATTTCTTTTCAAACATTCTTATCTCAATTGATAAGTCTTACGAATAAAAACTTATTACTAGAAGATTTAATAGACGCTCTAACAGCTCGACCTAGAAGCATATTTTCACTAGAAAGTGTATATGTTGAAGAAGGTTCTGCAGCAGAGTTCTGTATCTATGATCTAGAGGCAAAATGGAAATTTGATGATCAAACTAATTTATCGAAATCGGCAAACTCAAATCTCTACCAACAAGAATTAAAAGGAATGGTATTAGCGATTGTTGCTAACAACCAATTAAAAACATATTAAATGAAAGAATCAACACTCGATACATTAGCAGTAGTCATTTCATCTTTCTGGAATGCTTCATCACCTGACGTTCAATCGTCTTTTGATCACAAAAAATTCTATGCTGATCTGAAAGATATTTTTGATGCAGAGCCAGACTTCTTAAAGAAATTAGCTGCTGTAGATAATTTAATCGATGAGAACCCAGAGATCGCATCATTAAGAGAATATATCGTTGATCTTTTATTTATTCATTTCTTCAATGAAGATGTATTACGATTAGACGAAGATTATTTAGAGACGCCAGAGTGGGAGCATATTGAAGATAAAACGATTGATAGAGGAACAGAACTTTTGAACTTACATCTTTATATTCAAGAATGTAATGAAGAAGAAGAAGAACCTGAAATATCTCATTTCTTGAAAGAGTTTTTATTAGTAGATGAAGATGAGTTTCAAGATGAATATGAAATTTATGAGCAAGTAATTGCTAATCAAATTTTAGTAGAAGCAGAACAATCA
>JBKCCA010000265.1:0-4862 GCA_046305595.1 bacterium | reverse complement strand
ATAATATGGCACCTAGTTTTGGTGATTTAGATAATGATGGTGACCTTGATATGGTTTGTGGTTCTTCTGATGGCTTATTGCATTTCTTTAGGAACATAGCTGCTGCTGGTCAACCGATAAGCTTACAATTTGTACCTAATTACTTTGGCAGTATTGATCTTGGTAATAATACCACTCCTTTCATTTTTGATTTAAATAATGATACCAAACCTGAAATCATAGTTGGAGAAAGATTTTTTAATATCAACTTGATTTCAAATACAGGCACTCCTACTAATCCGAATTATGTTCTTACAACTGATTCTCTTTGGAAGATAGATGTAGGTAAAAAATTAAGATATCCTTCTGGCAGAACTTCAGTAAGCATTGCAAAATTAAATCCCTTAACGAACGAAAATCATCTATTAATAAGTAATGGGAATGGCAAAATTTATATTTATAAAAATCTACCTAGTTCTTATACTGAAGCCATTCAAAATTTTGCAGTATCTGACGACTCTATTTATGTGTCAAATGGAAATTATGGAGGAGGTAATGTAGGGTTTCATATTTCAGTAGCTGATATAAATGCTGATTTATTACCAGAAATTATCACTGGTACTCCACAAGGCGGGGTATTATTATTCTTAAATCAATCGAATTTTTCATCTGTTTCAAATACAACAAATAATTCAAGTATAAATATTTATCCGAACCCATGTTATGATAAGATAAATGTGAATTCTGATTTTGCGTTTGATCAAATAAAAATCTATAATATCAACGGACAAATAATTAAAACTATAGAAGGTAAAGTCTCTGAAATAAATATTCTAGATTTAAGTAATGGTATTTACTTTTTAGAATGCAGTGGTAATAGCAAAATAGCCACTCAGAAATTTATCGTAAATAAATAAACCTATCTAAAAGGATTTGCAAAAGCACGGTTGTTGGTGAAACTAGTATCGGTAAAAGTTTTCAAAAATTTTACCAATCCTCTTTTCTCATCAGCCGTTAATCCTAAGCCCCCGAATTGTTCTAGCCTATCAGGACTTTTAGAAAAATTGATATCTAAGTTTCTATTTTCTTTAATTCCAGAACTATAGAACTCTACTACTTCTTCTAAAGTATTGAATCTGCCATCGTGCATATAAGGCGCTGTAAGCTCTATATTTCGCATCGTAGGCACTTTGAACTTACCTTCATCTTCTGCCTTGCCAGTCACTTGAGATAAGCCCGTAGACACCATCTGTGCATCAGTCAACAATCCGTTGTTTCTAAATAAAGTATCTATATTATTTGCTAACAAAGCACTCTGCGAACCATGACAATGAAAACACTGTCCGCGTTCTGTCGTAAACACCACAAAACCTCTAAACTCATCAGCATCATCAAAAACACTGATACCTGAATCTACTAATCCCGCGTAAATACGATCAAATTTTGATTGATACGAAACCATTGTTCTTTCAAACTGAGCAATTGCTCTACCAATCATCTCTTGTGTAATTTGATCTGATCCGAATGCTGCATTAAATCTTTTTTTATAATTATCACTGCGCATTAATTTTTTAATAACATTCGCAGTGGTTTCGTGCATCTCTATAGGGTTGGTAATAGGTTGTAAAGCTTGTTCCTCTAAACTATTTGATCTACCATTCCAGAAAAATTTATTTTGCCATGCAAGGTTTACTAATGGCATAGCTTGAATGTCTCCTATAGCACCATCCACCCCAACACTATATCTTTTATTATCTGAAAATGAATAAGCAGGGTTATGACAACTTGCACATGATATAGTACTATCACTCGATAAAATTGGATCGTAAAATAACATTCGACCTAGCTCAACACCTCTTTTGGTTAAAGGGTTATTACTAGGGTTTTGAAATTCAGGGAAATACTTCGGACTCGTAAAATGCATTAAAGTATCAGCAGAGCCATCATTGTCTGCAACAACATCATCATCCTTTTTGCAGGCTGCAATGAGTACAATAAAAGAAATTAAAAGAGTAAATATTTTTAATAAATTTTTCATTTCTGTTCAATTGAAAAAACGCTATTAGCATTTTGCTTAAACTGCAATTGCTTTAAGCTGTCTTCCATTATATAACCATAACCATCGTTCAAATTTACTTTATTTATACCATCAAACCACTGATCTACATTCATTATAATATCAATGTTTCTAGTATTCGATACAGTCATATCTAAATCAATATTAAAACTCGCTTTGTACTGATTAGGGCTCTTGCCTAAATGTATAGCATAACCCGATAAGTTTGAATCGGCTTTTCTAAATACACCTTCCAACATCATAAAATGATAACCTCCACCTAATACAATTGGCCACTCCATTGAATTCGTTTCTGAATTATTTGGTAATCCTAAGAGTACATTTCTAGTAGAATCTATTCCAAAAATAAAATGTAATTTTTTATATACTCCGGATGGTACATTATTTAAAACGTACTGCGTAAAATTTTGTCCTTCTGCTGCATTAATCAACTTATACATGTTTACGTCATGTAAAGCACCATCAGCATTCTCTAAAGTTAATTTAGATACATAATACTTTAACGATTTAACATTGTAAGCATTATTGGTTTGAGTGTTATAAACTAATTGATTATCATTTCTTATACTTAAGCTTTCTTGTTTATAAAGATGTCTGAAATTAAAAACAATCGACGAACTTTGAGTATCAGTCGGCTTATCATCTTCACAAGATATAAGTGTTACTGAAAGTATTAATGCAAACAATAACTTTTTCATGACCAAAATAGCTCTAAAATCGTACCAAACAACCACAGAATAGTATAATATTGTGTAGGTTTGCCCTAAAATTAACATTAAAACAATTATTTTGTTAGTGAGTTTATTAATAATTGAATAATATATATGGCCAGAGCTAGACTGAATAGTGGAAATGCAGCAGAAGCGGAGCTACCGAAAGCAAAAATCAACAAAGATTCTCTTAAACACGTAATAGCATTAACATCCTATTTAAAGCCTTATAAGCTTAAATTTAGTATAGGTATTTTATTTCTCATCTTATCTAGTTTATCATCATTGGCTTTTCCGAAGGCTATGGGTATGCTGATAGATGCCGCAACTTTAAGCAAGGGTTTATCAAATATTAACCAGATTGCCTTAGTTATTTTAGGCATTCTCTTAGTTCAATCAGTATTTTCTTTTTTCAGAGTAATATGGTTTGTTGAAGTAGCAGAAAAATCATTAGCCGACCTAAGAAAAGATACTTATTATAAATTGGTTACCCTACCTATGAGTTTTTTCTCTCAAAGAAGAGTAGGTGAATTAAACTCTAGAATATCAGCAGATTTATCTCAAATTCAAGACAGTATTACTACTACTATCGCAGAAATACTTCGACAAATAATTACGTTCATTGGTGGTATTATTGCTTTGAGTTTAGTTTCAGGTAAGCTAACCATAATGATGTTATCTATATTTCCGGTATTAGTCGCGGCAGCAGTAATATTTGGTAGATACATTCGTAAAATTTCTCGCAAAGCTCAAGACCAGTTAGCTGATTCAAATGTAATTGTTGAAGAAACCTTACAAGGTATCAGTAATGTTAAAGCCTTTGTAAACGAGTCGTATGAAACAAGACGTTATCGTTCATCGATGGACAAAGTAGTAGCTCTTGCATTAAGGGGTGCTAAATTTAGAGGGGCATTTGCTTCATTCATTATCTTCAGTTTATTTGGTGCAATTGTAGCAGTGGTTTGGTATGGCTCAGGCTTAGTTCAAGCTGGCGAGATTACTATCGGAGATCTAACATCCTTCATATTGTACTCTACTTTCGTAGGTGCAGCAATGGGTAGTTTTGCTGAGCTTTATACACAACTGCAAAAAACATTTGGTGCAACAGAGAGAGTGATAGAATTACTTCATGAAAAAAATGAAGAGATTAGCATCGACAGTCAACAAGGTAAAATTGATCAAAAAATTTCAGGCAATATTGAGTTTAAGAATGTAGCCTTCGCATACCCTTCTAGAAAAGAAGTAGAAGTATTAAAAGAAATAAATTTCAAAGCTAATGCTGGCGAACGTATCGCTATTGTAGGTCCCAGTGGCGCCGGAAAATCTACCCTAGCCTCACTCCTACTTAAATTCTATGATATCAATCAAGGTGAAATTTTATTCGATGGTAAATCAAGTACTGAGTTTAGTATTACAGATATTAGAAATCAAATTGCTATCGTACCTCAAGATGTATTATTATTTGGTGGAAGCATCAAAGAAAATATCGCTTACGGAAAAATAAATTCTAGCGATGAGGAAATTATCGAAGCAGCTAAAAAAGCTAATGCACATCAATTCATCTCAGGCTTCCCTGAAGGTTATGATACATTGGTTGGTGAGAGGGGAATTAAATTATCGGGCGGACAAAGACAACGTATAGCCATTGCTCGCGCATTGCTTAAGAATCCGAGTATTTTAATTCTAGATGAAGCTACTAGTAGCTTAGATTCAGAATCAGAAAGATTAGTGCAAGAAGCATTAGAAATATTAATGAAAGATAGAACATCCATCATAATTGCACATCTATTATCAACCATTCGTGAGGCTGATCAAATATTAGTTATTGATCAAGGTAAAGTGATGGAACAAGGTACACATGCAGAATTAATGTTGAATGATTCAGGTTTATATAAGTATTTAAGTCAATTACAATTACAAGATATTTAAATGGAATTTATTAGTTGGGGCGCCGCTGAACAAGTTACGGGTAGTATGCATATGCTTAAGTTAAGCAGTGGATATACAGTATTGATTGATTGCGGACTTGATTATGATAATAATAAAAAGCCATTAGATAATGATGGTTTTCCATTTGATGTAAATGAAATTGATTT
>JBKCCA010000264.1:0-2358 GCA_046305595.1 bacterium | reverse complement strand
AATTATCACATTTGCTAATTGATTAATGACACGAAGTACCCTTATACGCACACTTCTTCTCACACTCTTCTTTGCTCATCTCACCCGACTCACATGCTTTCTTGCAATTCTCCATTTCTGCGCAATCAGCTTTCGACATTTCTTTGCCGTTCATGAAACATACTGTATCAGTTACTTCATTGCCTAAAGAGTCTACCGACTTTACGATTTTCATCTCTATCTTCATTTCGTTTTTCATTCCATGCTTACCGTGCATATCTTCGGCATTATCACTACCTACAACTGAAATGTATGGAGCGATTACTAATGAAACGATTGACATCAATTTGATTAAGATGTTCATCGATGGGCCTGATGTATCTTTGAACGGATCACCAACTGTATCACCTGTAACAGATGCCTTATGTGGTTCTGATTTTTTGTAGAACATTTCTCCGTTGATCATCACACCTTTCTCGAATGATTTCTTCGCATTGTCCCAAGCACCACCTGCGTTTGATTGGAAAATACCCATCAACACACCTGATACGGTAACACCTGCTAATAAACCACCTAATACTTCCGGACCGAAAACAAATCCGATGATGATAGGAGTGATCAATGCAATCGCACCTGGTAACATCATCTCACGGATAGATGCTTTGGTAGAGATTGCCACACATTTTTCATATTCTGGTTTTGCTTTGTATTCCATGATACCTGGTATTTCACGGAACTGACGACGTACTTCTTGAACCATGTCCATCGCCGCTTTACCCACCGCTTGTATACACAATGCAGAGAAGATAAACGGAATCATACCACCTACGAATAGACCAGCTAATACAGGAGCTTTGTAGATGTCAATAGCATCGATACCCGCGATACCAACGAAGGCTGCGAATAATGCTAAGGATGTTAATGCTGCCGAAGCGATTGCGAAACCTTTACCAGTAGCAGCAGTAGTATTACCTACAGCATCTAAGTTATCAGTACGCTCACGAACTTCCGGAGGTAATTGACTCATTTCAGCGATACCGCCGGCGTTATCAGCGATCGGACCGAAAGCATCGATAGCCAACTGCATAGCAGTAGTAGCCATCATACCCGCAGCAGCGATTGCCACACCGTACAATCCAGCGAAATAATAAGAAGCCATAATACCACCTGCCAATGTTAAAATCGGAATAACGGTAGACTTCATACCCACTGATAATCCGCCGATGATATTCGTCGCGTGACCAGTAGAAGATTGTTGTATAATAGACATTACCGGAGCTTTACCCATTGCTGTGTAATACTCAGTAACGATACTCATAATTGCACCAACAGCTGTACCTACTACTATAGCGTAGAATACATTTAATTTAGAAAACTCATATCCTCTTAAGTTTAACGTTTCAGGCAACATCCAGTTTACGATAAAGAATGAAGCAGCAACCGTTAAAATCATCGAAGACCAGTTACCTAAGTTCAAAGCATTTTGAACATTTGATTTTTCGTCTTTAATAGTAACGAACCAAGTACCTACGATAGAGAACACGATACCTAATCCGCATATGATCATTGGCAACAAAATCGGAGCCATACCACCGAAATTATCAGCAGAAAGAATCTCTTGTCCTAATACCATTGTAGCAAGAATTGTAGCTACATAAGATCCGAATAAATCGGCACCCATACCAGCTACGTCACCTACGTTATCACCAACGTTATCGGCGATAGTAGCAGGGTTACGAACGTCATCTTCAGGGATACCCGCTTCCACCTTACCTACAAGGTCAGCACCAACGTCAGCAGCTTTAGTATAAATACCACCGCCTACACGAGCGAACAATGCGATAGATTCAGCACCTAAAGAGAAACCAGTTAAAACTTCGATAGCAGTTTTAACAGTATTTTCACCAAGGTCAGCAAATATTGATAAGAAGGCAATGAATAATCCGCCTAAACCCAAGATCGCTAAACCAGCAACCCCAAGTCCCATAACGGTACCACCTGTGAAAGAAACTTTTAAAGCTTGTTTTAAGCTAGTACGCGCAGCTTGAGTAGTACGAACGTTAGCTTTAGTAGCTACTTTCATACCGATATAACCAGCGTAAGCAGAGAACACAGCACCAATGATAAAAGCGATAGAGATGATCCAGCTAGAGTGGATCTGTATACCATTCACTTCATGAATAGTACCTGAGTAAGCTAATAATGCTGCAGCGAATACCACGAAAATGCTAAGCACTTTCCATTCAGCTTTCAAGAAAGCCATAGCACCATCGGCTATGTAGCCAGCCAGTTCAGTCATTTTCGCATCACCTGCGTCTTGTTTTTCAACCCAAGCACTTTTAATTGCCATCACGACTAAGCCTAAAACGCCTAGTGCGG
>JBKCCA010000263.1:0-1518 GCA_046305595.1 bacterium | reverse complement strand
GCCAGCATTAGATGCTGTAGTTAACAAAGAAGTAAATCTAATTCCAGATAAGTATATCAATACTTACAAGCACTGGATGGAGAATGTGAAAGATTGGTGTATATCTAGACAGTTGTGGTGGGGACAAAGAATACCTGCATGGTATCATACAGATGGTACTATTGTAGTTGCTAAAACATTAGAGGAAGCATTAGTCCAATTTAAATCATTAGGTGATCAATATTCATCAATACAATCAACAGATATTTCACAAGATGAAGATGTTGTTGACACTTGGTTCTCTTCTTGGTTATGGCCTATATCTGTATTCGACCCTACAGTATTTACAGGTCAAAATAAAGAAGGTAACGCTGAATTAAATTATTACTATCCGACGAATGATTTAGTAACTGCTCCAGAAATTTTATTTTTCTGGGTAGCTCGTATGATTATGGCGGGTAAAGAATTTAGAAATCAAGTGCCTTTCAAAAATGTTTATTTAACTGGTATTGTTAGAGATAAAATTGGCAGAAAAATGTCTAAGTCATTAGGCAATTCTCCTGACCCAATTGATTTAATTGATAAATACGGTGCAGATGGAGTTCGAGTAGGTATGTTATTATGTTCACCTGCAGGTAACGACTTGATGTTCGATGAATCATATTGTGAACAGGGCAGAAACTTCTCTAATAAAATATGGAATGCCTTTAAGTTAGTAAAAGGATGGAAGGTAGATGATAATACTACTAACGTTAATGGAATCGCAAATGAGTGGTTTGAAAATAGATACAATGAAGCATTAAAAGAGATTGAACAGCTGTTTGATAGTTATCGATTATCTGAGGCTTTAATGAATATCTACAAATTAATTTGGGATGATTTCTGTTCATCATATCTTGAAATGATTAAACCTAATTATCATAAACTTGATAATGGTGAATCTTACCAAGATCCGATTGATCATAAAACATATGTATTTGTAAAAAAGAAGTTCGAAGATATTTTAAAATTAATTCATCCTTTTATGCCATTCTTATCAGAAGAATTATGGCATGATGAAGAGGTATTTGGAAAAAGATCAGAACTTGATTGTTGTATAGTTGCTACTTATCCGAAAGCTGCTGAATTTGATACTGAGGTATTGACTAACATGCAAAATGTTTTGAGTATAATTTCTGAAATGAGAAATATCAGAAACTCTAATCAGATCGCTCCGAAGCAGGCATTACCATTAGCAATTAAAAACAATTCAGGTATTGATTACCTCGAATATGAATTAATTTTAAGAAGATTAGCATCTATTCAAGAACTATCAATTGTAGACGAAGTGGTTTCAAATGCTCGTCAGTTTTTGGTAGGTAAAGATGAATGTTTTGTAGACTTAGGAGAGAACATCGACGAAGAAGCTGAAAGAGAAAAAATGATTAAGGAGCTTGAATATTTAGAGGGTTTCTTGAAATCAGTTGATGCAAAATTGTCGAACGAACGATTTGTAAATAATGCTAAGCCAGAAGTTGTAGATAATGAGAAAAAGAAGAA
>JBKCCA010000262.1:0-4988 GCA_046305595.1 bacterium | reverse complement strand
ATGTTAAATTGGCTGTTTTTTTAATTTTGAATACTAACAAACACAATGAAAAGAATCTTATTAATGTTAGCTGTAACTTTTATTTACAGTTACTCAATTGCACAAAACAAAATACCATCTGTTGAAGTAAAAAATATTGGTGGAGAAAATATCAATACCTCTAGCATTTCAAATGATGGCAAACCAATCATAATTAGTTTTTGGGCTACATGGTGCAAGCCTTGTGTTCAAGAATTAACGGCTATCTCTGAGCAATATGAAGAATGGCAAAAAGAAACAGGCGTAAAAGTTATTGCAGTGTCTACTGACGACTCTAGAAACATGGCAAGAGTTCAACCTTTTGTAAACTCTAGAAGTTGGGAATATGAAATATATTTAGATCCGAATGGTGATTTTAAAAGAGCTTTAAACGTTAACAATATACCTCATACTTTTTTAGTTAATGGTAAAGGTGAAATAGTTTGGCAACACAATTCTTACACCCCTGGTGATGAAGAAGAATTGTTTGAATTAGTGAAAAAACTTGCCAAAGGAGAGTCAATAAAATAAAATGAAAAAGCTTTTATTATTGTTATTGATTCTGTTCTCTATAAATTTTGCATTTGCACAAGAACAAGAGAACAAATATCAAGCTGGTGAAATTCATGGTAACTTTCAATTTGATGCACAGAATTATTTTGAAGACACAATTATAGGTGCACAAGATGTACCTGAACGTGTTCGTATGAATAGTTTTGCAAACATCAATTATACTCGTGGAAATTTTAAAGCAGGTATTCGTTATGAATCATATCAGAAGCCTTTATTAGGCTTCGACCCTCGTTATAATGGTAGTGGTATTACTTATAGATATGCATCGTATGAGTTAGACGGATTAGAGTTTACGGTAGGTAATTTCTATGAGCAGTTTGGCACTGGATTGATATTTAGATCGTATGAAGAACGCGGTTTAGGTATAGATAATGCGATGGATGGTGTACGTTTAAGATACAAACCTACTAAAGGAGTTTATTTAAAAGCAGTAATCGGACAACAAAGATTTTTCTTTGAAAAAGGAGAAGGTATTGTAAGAGGATTAGATGCTGAAATAAATTTGAATGAGACTTTCTCTAATATTTTTAATGGTAAAACTTCGTATATACTAGGTGGATCAGTAGTAAGTAAATATCAAGCTGATCAAAACCCCTTAAAAATATTACCAGAAAATGTTGCGGCTTTCGCCGGACGATTAAATGTAATTACTCCGAAAATAAATTTCTATACCGAATACGCTTATAAAATTAACGACCCTTCTTTTACGAACCGTTATATTTATAAACCAGGTTCTGCATTGTTTGCATCTGCTACGTATTCTGATGGTCCATTAAGTATTATGACATCTGCGAAGTATGTAGATAATATGGATTTCAAATCTAATCGTGATGCAGATGGTAACGTTTTATTGATTAACTATCTACCTGCAATTACTAAGCAATACACTTATGCATTTGCAGCCTTTTACCCTTATGCTACACAACCGAATGGTGAATTCGGATATCAAGCTGAGATATCATATAATTTCAAAAAGGGCTCAACCTTTGGTGGCAAATATGGTACACTTTTAAGTGTGCAATATTCTCATGTGAGTAGCTTAGATACAACAAGAATAACAGGCGGATTAGGTTATGAGTTAAATGGAATTTCTAAAGGTAAAGTATTGATGTATGAAGATATTGAAGTTGTATTAACTAAAAAGATTAACAACAAATGGAAAGGTTCTGCTACTTACATGTATCAAGTATTTAACAAAGATGTTGTTCAAGGCTTATCAGGTTATGGAATGTTATATACTCATATCTGGATCTTAGAAGGTCAATATAAAATCAATAAGAAGTATACGATTAGAGCTGAAGCTCAACAGATGTATACTAAGCAAGATGAAGGACAATGGGCTATGGCTTTATTAGAGTATACCGTTTCACCTCATTGGTTCTTTGCTGTGTTCGATCAATTTAATTATAACAATCCGAAGAATTCTAAAAGAGAAGTTCATTATATCACTGGTACATTCGGATATATACGTAACTCAACTAGAATTGCGTTATCATATGGTAAGCAACGTGAAGGTTATTTATGTGTAGGTGGTGTATGTCGACTAATACCGGCAGCTAATGGTGTAGGTGTTTCTGTAACAACAAGTTTTTAATAAAATGAAAAAATATATTTTAATCATATTCTCGTTTATAGTAGCATTGAGTAGTTGCGATATTATTGAAGGGCCATATGATGAGCAATTAGTTATTGACAGCGTACAAGGACCTGTTAGAAAAGTTTTAATTGAAGACTATACCGGTCATCAATGTGGTAATTGCCCATGTGCAGCTGATAGTGCAGTATCATTGTATAATAGGTTTAAAGGAAGAGTTGTCATTGTAGCAACTCACATAGGTTTTTTTGCTAGAACAAATCCAAGCGGTAAATTTTCATATGATTTTAAGACTCAAACAGGTAATGAGTTAGATACTTATTTTCAAATTGATAATGTTGGATTACCAAGAGGACTAGTAAATCGAAAGGTTTTTGAAGGCAATTTAATTATGAATCCAACTGCGTGGGGTTCTGCATTATATTCTGAATTAGACAAAGATGGAGTTCCTGGTATAGATACATCTGCACCACCAATTATCATTAAAATTAATCAAGATTATAATTCAACTAGCAGAAGTGTAACAGCAGGAATTGATATTGAATATAATGAAGTTGGTAATAACAAACATCATGTTGTTTTTTATATAGTAGAAGATAGTATTAAAAATTGGCAGTTATTTTACCCTGCATGTTCTCCAACTAGTGCTAACTATGAAACTGATAATTACTATCATCGTCACGTTCTCAGAGGCTCTGTAAACGGCACCTGGGGCGAACAAGTATCAGCTAGTACTAACATACCAGTTGGCACTAAAATCACAAAGACATATACTAAAGTTCTTGACCCAAGTTGGAACGATAAACAAATTTACTTAGTAGCGTTTGTGCATGATAATGTAACGAAGGAAGTTCTTCAAGTTGAAGAGGTTCACTTGAAGTAATTAGCAAATGTGATAATTAGCAAATTAGCAAATTCTAGTTACTAGTTACTAGAAACCAGTAACTAGAGTTATTTCCAATTAAAGCTTTCTAGCATTACCATGATATCTTTTTTGACAAACTCAAGTACGGGTGCTATTGAATCGGCTTGGGGTTCGGCGTAGAAATAAAGGGCGCCTCTTAAGAAGTTGCTGCTGCTGTCGGTAACGAAGAATTGAATTGATGATGCTGCATTACCCTCGATATCGTAGAATAAGCCGTACACTTTTGATTGATCGTTACTGATTTTACTTTCTTGTATACCTTCTGCTTTTACGGTATGTTTAAATACTAATCTTCTTGAATCTTCGATTAAGGAGCCAAGCATTTTTTGATTTTCG
Organism: bacterium; assembly: GCA_046305595.1. Taxonomy (GTDB): domain Bacteria; phylum Bacteroidota; class Bacteroidia; order Sphingobacteriales; family Sphingobacteriaceae; genus JAEYZM01. The sequence continues at coordinate 1,542 of JBKCCA010000262.1, read as the reverse complement.
ATTTTAAAATAGCTTAGATGTAATCTGCCATTTAAAGTTGGGTATACAACATTTTTCCAACATGGTTGTGAGTCGCGCGAGCTATCGTTGCGAACATCAGCATATACTGGTATCTTAAATGAATAGTTACATCCTGAAGAATAATCTACATATGATTTTTCTGGTAAATTTATTCTATAGTAGCCTCTTGGTTTGGGTACATATTCATTATTAGAGCATGCAGAAAAAAATATTGCTATGATTATTAATGTAAAAAAATGTATGATGTAATTATTGTTTTTCATCTTCTGTAATAATTGTCATTTTCACTCTCTTCACTCTTCTACGATCAGCAGACTCTACAGTGAAAACAAAATTTTGATATTGTACTTTTTCTTTATTGAAAACAAATCGACCTGCAATCGCTAAAACTAATCCGCCGATAGTATCAGCTTCACCTCTTATATCGTCAAATGTTTCTTCATCTAAATCTAGCAATCTATAAATATCATTCAATGGTGTTTTACCATCAAACACATAATTGTAATCATCGAGTTTTGAGTAGCGCAATTCATCATCTGCTTCATCATATTCATCAGAGATATCACCTACTATTTCTTCTAGAATATCTTCAAGTGTTACTATACCTGAAGTGCCACCATACTCATCAACTACTATTGCAATATGCGTATGCTTAGTTCTAAATTCTTTTAATAAGTCGTCAATCTTTTTATGTTCGGGCACGAAATACGCAGGACGAATTAATGATTGCCAATTAAAGTCGGGTTTCTCTTTATTTATCAATAAATCTTTAACGTATAGAATACCCTTTACATTATCGAGATTATTTTCGAAAATTGGCAAGCGTGAATAACGAGTATCTTTTATTTTTTGATCAACTAATTTATATTCTGTATCTAACTCAATTGCGACAACATCCATTCTGTTTCTCATCACCTGTTTGACAGAGATGTTTCCGAAATTTGCAATACCTTTTAAAATCAATTGCTCTTCTTCGTTCTCTTCATTGATGTATTCAGAGTCATTAAGTTTATTGAATTCATCAACAGATATTCTATATTTCTCAGGTATGATTTTATTAATAATTCTATAAGCAATGAAATATAATTTGATAAGTGGCTTCAACATCCAGTTTAAAAAAATTACCAATGCTAAACTCCACTTAGCAAAACTCAAATAGTGTTTGCTTGAATAGATACCTGGAATAAAGGTTGCTAGTTTTACTAATGCTATAGATATTAATAAACTATAGATGATAATTTCTACATCAAAACTTAGATAAGCTTGTAGATAATGATGTAAAATTGAATTAAAGATAATTGCAATTAATACTGTTAAGAAGGTAATAATAATTGAAAATACTGCTTGTAATCGAATAGGTTCATCGATTAAGTTGAGTAGTTTTTGGTCTTTTGCATAATCAGATTTTTTTAGTTCAGCAATATCTTTTTCTTTGATTAATAAAAAAGCTTTTTCGGCTGCAGCTAAAATATCTAATAAGAAAATTGCAATAATCGCTATGCCGATATAAACAAGCAGTTG
>JBKCCA010000261.1:0-13698 GCA_046305595.1 bacterium | reverse complement strand
ATATAATAGAACAATTAAATGCTGAATAGAATTTTAAGTCCGTATAAAAAAATAGAAAGAGCGGTACTCTACATGATCTCTGCTGAATTTTTTATACAACTTGTAAATGCAGCCTTTATGATGGTTCTAAATATTTATTTAGCAAAGAAGAACTACTCAGATCCAGAGATTGCAGATTTTATTTCATGGCGATTTTTAAGTGTGATGTTATTAGCATTTCCCTTAGGCTTATACATTAAAGGTCGAAGAATCATTCCTTTCTTTCGTATTTCTGCAATCGGTGTGAGTTTTTTTTCAATTATGATATTAATATCGGTAGAATATAATTGGAATTTTCTGATTCATTTATTTTTGGCTTGTTGGGGTATAAGTTTTGCATTCATGCAGGTCTTAGCAATGCCATTTATATTGAGAAATAGTTCATCGAGTAATCAAAGTGCAGCAATATCATTAAGTTATTCTACTTATAGCTTCGGAATGATAGCAGCCGGTTCATTGATATATATATTACATATGTCTAATGAATCATATTTCGATGAATATAAATCATTAATGGTGCTTTCTGCACTTTCTATACTGAGTGTAATATTTGTTTTAAGGATGGGTCGAAGAGAAGAAGTACCTGTGTTTGAAGGTAACAGAAAAGACTTAGGTAATTTCGATTGGAAAGTTATAGCAATGGCGATGACACCTTCTTTGATATTAGCGGTTGGTGCCGGATTAACAATACCATTTATTAATTTATTTTTCTATAAAGTGTATGGCATGACAGCCGAAAAATTTTCAATCGTGAATGCATTTTCATCAGTTACAGTTGCATTTGCTGCATTGCTAGTTCCACACATAAAAAATAAATACGGCTATAAAGTAGCAATTACCCGAACACAAACAATAGCTGTAATTTCACTAGCATTATTAGCAATCACAGAATTTTATAGTGCTGAAGGTTGGGCTTATTTTGCAGCGGTATTTTTCTTCTTACTTCGCCAACCTTTAATGAATATGGCAGCTCCTGCAACATCTGAATTAGTTATGAATTATGTAGGACCGAAGAATCAAGAAATCATATCAGCCTTAACCGCTTCAATTTGGTCAGGCTCATGGTTCTTAAGTGCGATAATATTTAGAGTATTTCGTAGTAATGGAATGATGTATGGCAATGTCTTTCTTATTACAGCAGCGCTATACGCTGTAGGGGTTATCTGGTATTACTACTTAATCAAAGCCTATCAGAAAAAAGTTTAATTAATGCAGGTTTTTAAATAATCCTTATTTCTTGCAGTATACTGGTGGCACGACTTAAGTCGTGCCACCAGTTATTACTATTTATTAAACTTTTTTCACTTTTGTAGTATAATAATCTTCCCGTTAGGCTCTAAAGAAATAATGGTTTTATCTTCTTCGATGTAATTCAGGTCAAAGTACTTTACATCCTCTAAAGCTTCATCAGTTTTGATTTTAACTAAAGCTATTTTATACTGATTAAGTATTCTATTTAAAGGTTGATTATTCTCAGCTCTGATACCAATATTGCCATCAGCATTTCTCCAATTTGGCGATATTAACATTGAGTTGGGTAATATTAAAAGCATAGGTTTTTCTGAGAACTCAACGAGGTCATATACCATCGGATTAATTTCAGAAATATAAGACTCAATTTTATTGATGTTATCAATCAAAATTTCTCTACTTGCGTCTTCGTATTTACTGAATTGAAATTTTTCTGAATATGATTCGTCTTTTGAATCAATAAGAGTATAATAAGCATCATCTGTACTAATGCCAACAATCTTTTTAGATTTTAATTCATTTATAATTTCAGCAATCATTTATTTAGAATTTCTGTATAGTAATTCATTAATTCATCAGCTATAATATTAGCATCAAATTTTTTTACAAACTCTAGATTGAATTCAATGATTTTATTTATTTCTTCGGATGTCAATAATTCATTTATTGCATTTATTAATTCATCTGATGAGTCGGGGTCAATGTATTTTGTCATTAAACCACCAGCTTCTTCTAAACAGGAGTCTTTCGCAGCAATTACTGGAATTCTACTATGTAATGCTTCTAGAATTGGTATGCCGAATCCTTCGTATCTAGAGGGGTATATAAATATTCTTGCCTGCTGATATATACTCGGAAGTTCATTGAATTTCACATCGTGCAGAAAAATAACTCTGTCATTTAGTTGATTCGAATTAATGTATTCATTTAATTCATTACAGTATTCAGTTTTTTTACCAACTAATACTAATGAGGTATCAGAATTGATTTTATTAAGTGTTTCTAAAATGAGTTTTGTGTTTTTTCTTCGTTCGATGCTACCAACACTTAATAAATAATTATCAGGTAAATTGTATTTTAATTTTATTTCTTGTTTAGTTTTTTCTTCAGTTTGTTCTTTAAAAATAGTTGAGCAACCTTGATAAATAACTTTTATTTTATCTGAATCTATGTTATAGTATTTGATAATATCTTTTTTAGTACATTCAGAAATAGCTATGATACCATCTGCAGTTTCGCATGCATGCTTAAACTTACTATCATAAATTTTTCGATCAGCAAGTTTATAATATTCGGGATATACTTTAAATATTAAATCATGTATAGTAACAATACTTTTAACATTAGTATTATGAATATTTACAGGTATTTCATGACTTAAGCCATGATATAAATCTATTTTATCGCGAACCAAATCAGCTGTAATGCCATATCTTCTCCATGTAGAGGGAAATACTTCAAAGAAAAATGATTGGGGTATTTTAATATGAACTTTTGCGTTATGAGGAAGGTCTAAGAATTTAATTTGATGTTCATCGGGTACTCTCGGGTTATATAAAAAATAATCATTTTCAGGATGTAGCTCAGTCAACAGTTTTAAAGTTGATCTGCTATAATTTCCTAAACCTGTAAAATTTGAGAATGCTCGTTTTGCATCGAAACCTATTCGCATAAATTTAGTATTGGAGTAGCTAGTAGTTAGTAGCTAGTCTAGTTACTTTTGTACTCATTTAAACTACTACATTATATTCCCTCAACGTATCATTCAATGATGTCTTGAGATCTGTTGATTCTTTACGTTTACCGATAATCAAAGCACATGGTACTTGATATTCACCTGCAGGATATTTTTTTGTATATGAGCCAGGTATAACTACAGAACGTGTGGGAACTACTCCTTTATATTCTACAGGCTCATCACCTGTAACATCTATAATTTTTGTAGAACTAGTAAGTACAACATTCGCACCTAATACTGCCTCTTTTTCAACTCGTACACCTTCAACAACGATACATCTAGAACCAATAAAACATCCATCTTCAATAACTACTGGTGCAGCTTGAACAGGTTCTAATACTCCGCCTATACCTACACCACCACTTAAGTGTACATGCTTACCAATTTGTGCACATGAGCCAACTGTTGCCCATGTATCAACCATAGTTCCTTCGTCAACATAAGCGCCAATATTTACATATGACGGCATCATGATTACACCACTTGCCAAATATGCGCCATATCTTGCTACACCATGAGGCACCACTCTAACACCAGCTTTTTTATAATCTGTTTTTAATTTCATTTTGTCATGGAAGACGAACGGACCTACCATTGATTCCTCCATTTTAGAAATCGGGAAGTATAATATAACTGCTTTTTTTATCCAGTCATTCACTTGCCAACCATTTATAACGGGTTCAGCAACTCTTAATCTTCCTTTGTCTAGCTCTTCGATGATGAATTCAATTGCCTGAATAACATCCGGATAGCTAAGCATATTTCTATCGTCCCATGCTTTTTCTATCAGTTCTCTGTATTTATTAACCATATGCGTAATTTTGTTCGATATTACGAAACAATCCTTAAACTATAAACATTATTAGGTAAAATTTCCAATGGCAACATCAGATTCAGAGAAAATACGCATTGATAAATATTTATGGGCTATAAGGGTATTCAAGACTAGGAGCATAGCTACTGATGCATGTAAGGCAGGGAAAGTCAAATTAGAGCAGAATAGTATTAAGCCTTCACAAAACGTAAAAATTGGTGATATTTACCATATTCAAAAATCTCAAAGAAAAATTATTGTGAAGGTATTAGCACTTCTAGAGAAAAGATTAGATGCTAAATCCGCAGCCCAATACTTTGAAGATTTGAGTCCGATCGATGACACCCCGCGTCTTCATTCTGTATTCACCGTTCCTGTATTTCAGAGAAATAGGGGTACTGGCAGACCTACTAAAAAAGAACGTAGAGAAATTGATGATGTGCAAAGCAGTTGGGAAGATGAAGATTAAATGATGCCACAAGTTTTAATTAATGAGGGATTGTTTGTTGCAACTCGTCAGTTTTGTATGCCTTTCATAAATCTCCCCAAATTAAAATTCGAATTAAATATTTTAGGTCCAGAAACTAGACCCAACAACCCCACCATAGAGCTAATGATTTATAGAGTTTTGCAAGAATTAATTATAATTCTTTGAAACATTCAAATGCAAATGAAATTATTGTCCAATTAATTCAATCCAAAAATGAGTTAATATTAAGTGTTGAAGACAATGGTATCGGTGGAGATATTAATATAAATGAAAGTATTAATGGTCTGGTAGTCAGTAATTTAATATCTAGAGTTAAATACCTAAACGGACAAATAACCTTCGAAAATTCTGAAAATTCTGGATTAACGGCTTTAGTTAGAGTTCCTTTTTAAAGTATTTTTTTATATTAATTAATTACTTTATTTTATATATTAGAAGCCCTATGTATTAGGGATAATAGTTAAACTAAACTAAATAATTCTAATTAATAATGCGTAAAGATTACCTATTTAGTGTAATAAAATTATACTTATGTGCAATGATGTTTTTTGTATTCATACAAAATTCATCAGCACAACCTTTTTCTTATCAGCCAAACTTTAACCAAAATCCGAAGACCTTAAATTCGGCAAATAGTTATGAAGTTATCGTAAAACAAGAATTAGCGAAATTCTTTAGTCCGGGTACCTTTGTCGTTGACATTAACATATTACAAGGAAGCATTGAGGTTATCAAACCTAGCAACAGGCCTAACATCAAGAAAAAAATGGGTCGCTTACCTGGTATGCCGGTACTTCCAAAAAGTATTGAAGAGACAACACCAACAGATACTAATTCAAATTATATTTTCAGTATAGAAGAAGTTGATTATTTAGATGTATCTGTTTTAGTTGATACCACATTCAATGATACTGATTTAGATTTCATAAAGTCATTAGTTCGTTCTGTAATTCCAATTGATGAAACAAAGGGTGATATTGTAAAAGTTAAAAGAGCAGTATTTCCAAAAGCTCAAGAAAGTAATCAAGCTATAACAGCTCCAATACCTGTTCAAACTAAACCTGAACCCAATCAATATCCGAATTATAACACAGCACCCACAGAAAATAAAAGTACTGATACAGAAAAGCCAGAGCAGAATATTTTATTGTACGCGCTATTATTTATTTTACTCATTTGTTTAGTCATTATTGTATTTGTTGTATTCTTACTATACAGAAGAAGTAAACAAAATAACAACTCTAATAACAATGATGTACAAAAAGAAGAAAAGAAGTCAAATAAAGAAGATGAATTAAGTATAGTTTACCCTCGTGAAGAATTAAAATCAAGTCCGCAAACCGAAGACATCATCAACTACGAATTTAATAGACAACATGTTATTACGAGTGTTATCTCAAATCCGAAAGACGTAGCTGCTATGTTAGAAGCATGGATGTTAACAAACCCTGAGGAAGGAAAACTAAGAGCTGCTAATGCATTAAATGCTGTAAATCCGAAATTACTTAATTTTATTAAACCACATTTATCTGATAAAGTTTATACTGAATTGTCTCAGGCAATTAACAACGGACAGTTAAATTCTTATACAGATAAATATCAAGAAGCAAGAGATTTCAGTAAAGAGCTATTATCAATAAATACTGAACACGAAAAAAATGAAGATCTCTTTGAGTTTCTAAATCAAATTACAGATGCTCAAGTAATACATATGTTGAAAGATGAAGATGATAATCTGTCTTCTATTTTATTAGCACAATTAAGCTCTAAGCGCTCAAAGAATATTTTGGGAATGATGGATATCAATAGAAGGTCTTCGATAATCATGAAAATGAGTAAGATTGATTTAATCTCTTCCTCTATATACAGAGAAGTTGCAGGTTATTTCTCTAAAAAGGCAGTAGAGGTGAAGGGAATGCAGAATGTAGCATTCGACGGACTTCAAACTATACTAGATATTTTAGATCAAATGCAAGACGAAGATCAAGATCAATTAATTGGTTCTATCGCATCTCAAGATTTAGAGTTGGCAAATAACATCAAACAACAATTTGTTGGATTTAAAAATCTAGTTTATTTAACAGATGTTCAATTAGAAGCAGCATTAAGAGATATAGAGACAGATACAATAGTTGCAGCATTAACCGGATCTACTACCGCAATACAAAATAAAGTAATTGCACAAAGAGCAGTGCGTGAGCAAACATTAATTAGATCTGAATTAGATGGTTCTAATACTATAAGTCCTGAGTTACGCGACGCCTCTAAAAAGAGAATTATTGATTCAATAAGAAAAGTTTTAAAAACGATTGCCTAATGAGAGTTAAGTTATTCATATTATTTTTATTTATTTCATCGCATAGCTTCTCTCAATCAGTTAGAAGCAATCCGCAAGTAAGAAAACAAACGGAGCTTACAAGCTTGATGCAAGAGGTAGTGGATGTTTTAAAAGTTCCAGATTTATTATACAGAAGAGTTTCAATTGTTTCATTTGACTACCCTGATTTTATTTTAAGTGAAAGTGAAGCCTCACAGATAAGAAGTAGAATAGAAGGAGCTTTTGCTAAATCCGGATTTGTAATAGTTTCTGCACCTGAGTTCAAGCAAAAAGCCTTAACCATAGTTTCGGGTACAGATTCAAACCTAAAAATATCTCGACAAAATTCTTTAGAGAGATTATTGAATAATGAAAAATCATTTTCTGAAGTAATAGAGAAGTATGCAATTCATGGTGTAATATATGCTCAACTTACATACGATTATGTGACAGGTTATCAGCTAAATCTACAATTATTAAAATCTAATTCCAAAGAGTTATTATATTCTACAATTGTATATTCTGATCCGAAGTTATACGTATCTAGAAGTATGCAAACACAAATTACTGCAGGTTATATAGTAAACAATACCCAAAACTATTTAATAAATAACAAACCATTTACCGGAGGTAGTTTTGCACGTTTCGCAGAATTAGGGGTGCACTTACGACAACCATTTACACCGGCTAGAAATGGCTATTTCGGTATTACTGGCGGGATATCAATGTTGAATTTGATACAAAGTGGAAACGATACATCGTTTAGAAAATTCAATAAGATTATACCTTCAGTAGGATTTCAATATTCATTATGTTTTTTCAAGAAAAATGATTTACCTCGCGAATATTGGATGGAAGCATTTCAGTCAATTAATTTATTAATTGCAGATGAATGGTTACCAGTAGTTAGGCAAGGTATAACAGTAAATGCAACTAAAAACATGAGCGTTCAAGTAGATTTAAGATATTATTTATTGAGCTCTAATTTGACAAACGGCAACAATTTGTTGCAATTAAATAATTTTGGATATGGACTTAACATTATATACAGGCCGAAGATATAGTTTAATAATTTTTGCTTTGATTTTTTTTAGTTCTTGCCAAACGCAGATGACTCCTCAAGAGTTAGTGGAGCAGCAGAGAATTTCAGAAATGCAAAGAAGAACAGTTAATGCTAAAGATCCTGTAAATATTAAATACAAAAATAATTCATCGAGCATTGAATATGCTGTAGGTAAAGGAAATGAAGAGTTTATACTTGATATGAACACTGACCCTAAATTTAAAAAAGATGTTATTGATGGGGTATTAAATATATCGAGAGAAGCACAAATAGCAGTTAATGAAGCTGTGAAAGACATTCGCAAAGCGCAAGAGTTTTTATACATCGATGATTATAATACCGCATTAGAATACGTTAATGAATCTATTAAAATTATTCCAACTGCTGAAGGTTATGCTTTGAAAGGGAGTATTTTATATATGATGGGTGATGAACCGGCTGCAAAAGAAAGTTGGTTATTAGCATTAAAAATTGATCCTGAAATTAAAATTCCGACAGCTAAAGAGTTGAAGGAAATATCTTCAAAATAATTAGATATGAAATTTTCTATTAGTAGTTTTATTGGTTTTTCCATTTGTTTAGGGTTCATTATTGTTGGATTATTGGATACCAGCGGGTCTATTAAATTAGAACATTTTCTGCCTGACTTTTTAAAAAATCCATTTATCCATTTTGCTGGTTTCTTTATTGTATTTGGTGGTGTACTTGGTGCAATGTTTATAATGTATCCTACTGAGGCAGTATTAAAAGCGTTAGCTAGTTTCAGATATTTATTTAATCATTCTAATTCAAAGGCTTCTTCGATGGCTGAAGATGTTGAGATGATCGTAAATTGGTCTGAAAGAATTAAAAATGATAAGAAATCTTTTATTCTCGAAATGACCGAAAAACAAAAAGACCCTTATGTGAGAATGCTTTTTGATTTATACAGTACAAATTATTCTGCACATGATATAAGGGCAATGGGCGATGTAAGTATTGAGAAAGAGTTTAATCAATCGTTGCAAATGTCTGATGTAATTCATGCGATGGCAAATTCAGCACCAGCATTTGGTATGGTGGGTACTGTATTAGGAATGGTAGTTATGTTAAGTAATCTTAGTGATCCTGCTAATATAGGTCCGGGTATATCAACCGGCTTAATCGGTACTTTATATGGAGTAACTTCAGCCAATTTATTTTTCATTCCATTATCACGAAAAATAAAATTCAATGCATTAAATCAACAGCGTAGAGAAATTATCATTTTAGAAGGTTTGTTATTAATTAAAGAAAACAAACCTGCATTAGTGATCAGAGATCAGTTGATGTCATTCGTTTCTAGAGAAAATGAAACAGAAACTAAACCTGTAAAATAATGAGTTTAGAGTCAAATAAAAAGAAGGTACACAAAAATGCATTCGGTGAAGGTCAAGAAGAATTATGGCTTCTCACTTATGCTGATTTGATCACTCTTCTATTATGTTTTTTTATTCTATTGTTTTCAGCTTCTTCAATTGATCAAAATGTTTTGGAAAGTATAAAGACTAGTTACAGTTCTAAAATGAAAAAGAAGGTAGCTAATACACCTTTAGCTGACATAAAAAATCAACTTGATTCAATGTTAATGAGAGAAGTGAAAGATAATAAACTTGAAATCTTAAAAGATGAGAATGGTATCAACATGAGATTTTTAAGTACTTCTTTTTATAATTCAGGAGAAGCCACATTATTACCAGAAGGAAAAGAAATTGTCGACAAGATTTTCAACATCATCAAAAACGTAAAGGGCACAGAGTTTAATATAGATGTCGAAGGGCATACAGACGACAATCCGATTTCTAATATAAGCTTCCCCTCTAATTGGGAACTATCAGTTGCACGTGCTTCTAATGTTGTGAGATATTTAGTAGAGCGTGGTACAGAACCAAGTAGATTAAAAGCATCAGGTTATGCCGACACGAAACCAGTTGTCTCCAATAGAGATTCATCAGGTAAACCAATACCAGACAACCAATCAATCAATCGCCGAGTAGTCTTAAAAATCCACTACTAATTTCTGTTTACCACTCTCTAGTTACCAGTCACTAGTTACTTTTACCATTTATCCCCGCAACCCCTGGTAATACTTTCCCCTCCATATATTCTAATAATGCGCCACCACCAGTCGACACATACGATACCTCATCTGATAAATTAAATTTCGCAACAGCAGCAGCAGAGTCGCCACCACCTATTAATGAAAAGGCACCATTCTTTGTTGCTTCTACTACCGCTAAAGCAATCGACTTTGTTCCATTTTCGAAATTACTCATTTCAAAAACTCCCATTGGTCCGTTCCATAAAATCGTTTTCGAATTCAGTACAATTTCTGTGAAAGTCTGAATACTCTTTTCAGCTATATCTAATCCCATCCATCCTTCAGGTATACTATCATTATTCGCTATTCGGATGTTAGCGTCATTGTTAAATGCATCAGCAATTACAGAGTCTACAGGCAATGCTAATTGTACTCCTTTAGCTTTAGCTTTTTCAATTAAACTCAATGCTAAATCTAATTTATCATCTTCGCATAATGATGAACCAATATTGCCACCCATTGCTTTTGCAAAGGTATAAGCCATACCACCACCAATGATGATTGCATTAACTTTCTCTAATAATTTTTCTATCAATAAAATTTTATCAGAAACTTTTGCACCACCCATAATTGCAGTGAAAGGTCGCTCAGCACTATTCATTACTTTCTCAGCATTCTTCAATTCATTCGCCATCACATATCCGAATACTTTTGCATTCGCAAAAAATTGTGCAACAATAGTAGTTGATGCATGTGCTCTATGCGCAGTACCGAAAGCATCGTTCACATAAACATCACCATGCTTTGATAATTTCTCAGCAAACGCTAGATCACCTTTTTCTTCTTCTTTGTAGAATCGTAAATTTTCTAATAATAAAATTTCACCAGCTTTTAAATTTGATGATTGTTGAAATGATTCTTCAGAAATACAATCATTAGCAAATAAAACTTTTGCCGATGTTAAATCAGCTAAGTGATTTACTAAATGTTTTAAAGAGTATTTCTCAGCAGGACCTTCCTTCGGTCTGCCTAAGTGTGACATCAATACAATCGATCCACCGTCATTTAATATCTTTTTAATAGTTGGTATAACAGCTTGCATTCTAGTGTCGTCAGTAATCTCAAATGCACTATTCAAAGGCACATTAAAGTCAACACGAATTAAGGCACGCTTGCCAGAGAAATTAATAGAATCGATGGTCATCATGGTTTTATAATTTAGGGCAAATGTAAAGATTCCACGCAGAGAACGCAAGAGGTGATGAAGAGACCGCAAAAAAAAATGTATTAAGTACGATGTATTATGTATTATGTACAAAGTATTAAGCACAAAGAAAATACACATTCCTTTGCGCTCTCTGCATTACCCTGCGCTCTTTGCGTGGAAACTCTCAGATTCTCTCAACAAGCTCAGCTAATCTACTCGAATACCCCCACTCATTATCGTACCATCCGACTACTTTCACCAATCGACCTACTATAGAAGTAAGTTGTGCATCGAAAATACATGAGTGTGAGTTTTCTTGAATGTCAATAGAAACAATAGGGTCTTCGGTATATTGTAAAATACCTTTTAAAGAATTTTCAGAAGCGTGTTTGAAAGCAGCATTAATTTCTTGAATGCTCACATCCTTCTTTAATAAACAAGTAAAATCGGTAAGTGAGCCATTGGGTACAGGCACACGAATACCAGCTCCACCCAGTTTGCCTTCTAAATGAGGGAAAATACTTGTGATAGCTTTTGCAGCACCAGTGCTTGTAGGTATCATAGAAACCGCAGCAGCTCTCGCTCTGCGAAGGTCTCTATGTGGTGCATCATGTAAATTTTGATCACCAGTGTATGAATGAACAGTTGTAATATATCCGTCTTCTATACCACCTAGTTCATCTAAGACTTTCACCATAGGTGCAACATTATTGGTGGTGCAAGAAGCGTTTGATATAATGTTTGATCCTTTTTCTAAAATATAGTCATTAACACCTAGAACAATTGTCGGGGTATCTTTATCAGAGGCAGGGGCAGAGATGATTACTTTTTTAGCACCTGCAAGAATATGTGCATTTGCTTTTTCGGTACTAGTGAATTTACCAGTTGATTCAATAACCACGTCAACACCTAATTTATCCCAAGGTAAATTAGCAGGGTCTTTTTCTTGAAAACATAAAATTTCTTTTCCGTTTACTATTAAGCTATTGGGTGTATGAGAAATTGTACCCTCAAAAGCTCTGTGAATAGAATCGTATTTTAACAAATGAGCAAGGGTAGTTGTATCGGTCAAATCGTTTATGGCAACAATGTTTAAGCCACGTTTCAACATAATTCTCAAGCTCACTCTACCAATTCTTCCAAATCCGTTTATAGCAATTCTAGGTGATGTTTTCATAGAACAAATATAGTTTTCTATCTTATTATATATATAAACGAACAATTTTACTATTGGTTTGCGGGTGATTAATATTTATAAGTACTTGAAAATGATAATGAATGCTTTACAAATATTGATTTGAATCATTTTTTTTCAAAAAAAATTTGCAGAAAAAGGTTTTAATACTACTTTTGCAATCCCAAACGACGCCAAATTTTGGCAAAACGGAAATGGCCCGTTCGTCTAGGGGTTAGGACAGGAGATTTTCATTCTTCAAACAGGGGTTCGATTCCCCTACGGGCTACAGAAAAAATGCTAGTGTGCATACATACTAGTTTAATGCAAAAGGCTTCAACATTGTTGAAGCCTTTTTTTATGGTATAGGTATATACTTGCCCGTTTTGACTATCGACTCTCCTGAAGGAGATTATCTGTATGGAGATCTTTTATGTAGTTACATAAACAGTTATTAGTTTTAAATAAATAATTTATTAATATCAAATACCAAATACCAACGGAAAGATAAATACAACAATGATTGTCCAGATAAAATATACAGGCAAATAATTTGCTATAACATTTCTGATTTCTAAACTATCAGATTTGTTTCTTAATACACTGTATAATTTAATGTTAACAAATATCATATGAAATAATATTAAAATATTTGCTCCTAATACTGCAGATCTATTTGGAGTAAATCCCCATTCATTTATTCTAAATAATATTGCTGATAAAGCAATTAAGCTAATTATAATACTTAATAATGATAGTAGAAAAAGTAGCCAAATCTCATAATTGCTTTTTTCTTTTGAAGATTCAGCTACTGAGAAAAATATTAAGGCCATTACTCCAATCAATAATATATTAAAAATCAATAAGAACTCACGATCGTTATAAGGATCTTTGCCTAAGTAAACTATTGAAAGTAGGTAGACGAAGAGCATTATTAAAACGAGCGGACTAAATATTTTTGCTATTAGGGGAGAAATTTTACTTACTAAATTTGAATTGTATTGTATAAGATATGTTCCAACTATTGGCAATGAAGCTAATCCGAATATTCCAATATTTTCAAAATAAAATTTCTCGATATTTAAACCGATTAATCCGAATAAACCAATCGTAATTCCTGTTAATATACCACCAGCTATTAACATTAAAGCATTAATAACAACTAAGTCACCATTGTATTTTAAAAAGCTAATTCTCTTTTCTGAACTTTTAAAATCATTTGCTATATATGTATATCCTGATAATGACCATAAAAATAAAACTAAATGAACGGTTGCTAAATTTATTACATCACTATTATTATTGGGAGGAAGTGTATTTATATATAATGCAGCTAATATATTTATAACTGTAATTATTATTAGATTAAACTTGTTAATATTATTTCTTATTGCGAAATAAATACTAATCATGGTAAATGAAATAAACCCAATATTTCTCGAATAGAAAAGTTCTTCATCAAAATTAAAAATGAATGGCATTTTAGCAATCATGCCAGCAATTAAAGATAATATTACAACTAATATTATTTGATTTTTATCTATAG